>NZ_JBGFTU010000006.1:0-223504 GCF_041276425.1 Kineococcus halophytocola
CCACTCCCCCCGCCCGCCCTCCGTGCCCTCCCGTGGATCCCTCTCACGACGGTCCCTGCTGAGCGCCGCCGGCGGTGCCGGCGCCGTGGCCCTGCTGTCCGCGTGCGGTTCCGGCCCCGCCGCGCCCGTCACCTCCGGGGCGGTGGACCTGGCGCTGTGGACCCACGACCAGGGCTACCAGGACTTCTTCGCGGACGGTGTCCCCGTCGCGGACGCGGCCACCGACTTCACCTACGACCTGACCGTCACCCGCGCCGGGGCCCAGGACCTGGTCACCAAGCTGCTGGCCCAGGCCGTCGCCGGCAGGGGAACCCCCGACGTGATGGGTTTCGAGATCGGCAACTTCGCCCGCATGATGCGCGGCGACCTCGCCGAACGGCTGCTGGTGGACTGGGACGAACGGGTCGCCGACCTCGGCGACGACCTCATCCCCGCCCGCCGCGCGCCGTACACCATCGACGGCAAGCTGTACGCCCTGGACTCCGACACCCCCATGTCCGTCTACTACCACCGTCAGGACCTCTTCGAGCAGTACGGCCTGCCCACCGACTTCGAGACCTGGGACGACCTCGCCGAGATCGGCACCCGGCTCGCCGCCGACGAGGGCGTGGCGCTGGGCGCGGTGGCCACCGGCAGCGACCTGGGCCAGGTCGTGCAGGTGTTCACGATGCTGCTGCTGCAGCGCGGGGGCGCCCTGTTCGACGCCGACCAGAACCTCGCCCTGGACTCCCCCGAAGCGGTGCAGACGCTGCAGTTCGTCGTCGACGGACTCCGAGCGGGCTTCATCACCGAGGTCTCGGACTTCTACGGCGCGAGCATGCAGGCGGCGCTGAAGTCCGGCCAGGTCGCCGGGCTGTGGATGGCCAGCTGGTACTCCGCCTTCGGCCTCAAACCCAACGTGCCCGAACAGGCCGGTGCGTGGCGGCTGCGCCCGATGCCGCGCTGGGGCCAGGAGGGCTACGCCACCGCAGTGGCCGGTGGCACCGGTTTCACCGCCCTCGTCGACAAGGCCGCCACCCAGGCCGCCGGCGACTTCCTCGCCGCCACCTGGATCACCCCGGAGGGGCAGATCCGCCGCTTCCGGGAGCTGACCTACCTGCCCACGCTGCGCTCGGTGTTCGACTCCCCCGAACTCGAGGTCGCCGACGAGTTCTTCGGTGGCCAGCAGGTCATCGAGGTCTACCGCGAACTCGTCGACGACATCCCCGACTACTACCAGAGCGCCGACCAGTCCATCCTCAACGACGTCCTCTCCGGGTACCTGGTGCAGGCCTACCGCGGGGACCTCACCCCCGCCCAGGCCATCGCCGGCGCGGCCGAGGACTTCCGCAACCAGGCCGAGAGGTGAACCCCGTGAGCACCGGAACCCTCCCCGCGGCGACCGCACGCCCCCCGCGGCGCGGCCGGGGGACGGCGCGGGCCGCGAACGCGCCCACCCGCGCGCCGTACGCCTTCATCGCCCCCTTCTACGTCCTCTACCTGCTCTTCATGGTCGTCCCGATCCTGGCCTCGCTGTACCTGAGCCTGACCGAGTGGGTCGGCCTGGGCACCCCGTCCTGGGTGGGGCTGCGCAACTACGGCAGCCTGCTCACCGACTCCAGCTTCCACAAGGCCCTGGTCAACACCGGCGTCTACGTGCTGGTCGCCGTGTTCGTCATCGTCCCGATCTCCCTGCTGCTGGCCACCGCGCTGAACGCCCGCGGGCTCCGGGCGCGCGACACGTTCCGGGTCGTCTACTTCGTCCCGATGGTCGTCTCCCCCATCGTCGTCGCCCTGATCTTCTCCCTCGTCTTCGACCAGCAGTTCGGCCTGGCCAACGCCGGTCTGCAGGCGGTCTTCGGCGCCGGCGGCATCGACTGGCTCGGGGACCCCTGGCTGGCGAAGCTGTCCATCGCCCTGGTCACCGTGTGGCGCTGGTCGGGCTACCTGACGATCTTCTTCCTCGCCGGGTTGCAGAACGTCCCCAAGGACCTCTACGAGGCCGCGGCGCTGGACGGTGCGGGGTGGTGGCGCTCCTTCACCGCGGTCACCCTGCCCGCGCTGCGACCGGTGACCGCCTTCGTCGTCGTCACCTCCTTCATCTCCGCCGCGCAGATCTTCGACGAACCGTTCCTGCTGACGCGCGGTGGACCGAACGACCAGACCATCTCCGTGGCGCTGTTCATCTACCGCGCCGCCTTCGAACGCCAGCAGTTCGGCTACGCCGCCGCCGCCGGTGTCGTCCTGTTCGTCGTCGTCTTCGCCATCAGCCAGGGCTTCAACCGGCTGCTGGGCATCGGGAGGTCCTCATGAGCACGCCGGTCGTCGACCGCCCCCGCGAGGACCCCGGCCAGGGGCCCGGCACCTCGGGCCGCCTGCGCCCCGACCGCGGCCACGGGCGGGGTTCCCGCGCCCTGCTCTACCTCACCCTGACCGTGCTGGCGCTGGTCTTCCTCGCCCCGCTGCTGTGGGCGCTGTCGGGTTCCTTCAAACCGCGCGGGGACATCTTCGCCACCCCGCCGCGCCTGCTGCCGACGAGCCCCACCCTGGAGAACTACCGCACGCTGCTGACCGAGCAGCCGTTCTGGACGTGGTTCGCGATCAGCACCGCGGTGGCCCTGATCGCCACCGTCGTCTCCGTCTTCGTCTGCGCCATGGCCGGTTTCGGCTTCGCCAAGTACCGCTTCGCGGGCAAGAGGGTGCTGTTCGCGCTGATGTTCTCCTCCCTGTCCATCCCCTTCGCCGTGATCCTCGTCCCGCTCTTCGTGCTGCTGGTCAAGGCCGGTCTGGGCAACCCGTGGTTCGCGCTCATCGTGCCCTGGGTGGCACCGGCGTTCGGGATCTTCATGATGCAGCAGTTCATCGTCCAGTCCGTGCCCGACGACATCCTCGAAGCCGCCCGCATCGACGGCTGCAGCGAGGCGCGGACCTTCTTCACCATCGTCCTGCCGCTGCTGCGCCCCTCCCTGGGGGCGCTGGCGGTGTGGACGTTCCTGCAGAGCTACAACAGCTTCCTCTGGCCGCTGGTCATCATCTCCGACACCAGCCGCGCGACCGTCCCCCTCGGCCTGCAGACCCTCTTCCAGTCCGAGAACCGCGCCTACGACCTCGTCCTGGCCGGTTCCGTGCTGGCGACCGTGCCGACGATCCTGGTCTTCCTGCTGCTGCGTCGCCAGCTGCTGGAAGGTCTCGCCGCCGGCGCGGTTAAGGGCTGAGGACGTCTCCCGACGCACCCGATCCGTTCGATCCACCACGAAGGGCCCCGATGTACACCTCCCCCTCCCGCGTCCTGTTCGGCGCGGCCTACTACCACGAGTACCAGCCCCGCTACCGGGACGGGCTGGAACCCTCCGCGCAGTTGAGCGCGGACCTCGACCTCATGGTCGAGGCGGGTTTCACCGTCATCCGCGTGGGCGAGTCGGTGTGGTCGACGTGGGAACCGCAGGAGGGCGTCTTCGACCTGGACTGGTTGGCCCCGGTCCTCGACGGCGCCCACGAACGCGGGATCGCCGTCGTCCTGGGCACCCCCACCTACGCGGTGCCGCCGTGGCTGGCGCGGCTCTACCCCGAGATCACCGGGGAGACCGGCACCGGGCAGCGACTGGGCTGGGGGGCGCGCCAGGAGGTCGACTTCACCCACCCCGCGTTCCGCTTCCACGCCGAGCGCGTCATCCGCCGGATCGTGGCCCGGTACGCCGACCACCCCGCGGTGATCGGGTTCCAGGTCGACAACGAACCGGGTCTGCACCTGTTCCACAACCACGGCGTCTTCCAGCGCTTCGTGGACTCCCTGCGCCGCACCTACGGCGACGTGGAGACCCTGAACCGCGAGTGGGGCCTGGTGTACTGGTCGCACCGGCTCTCGGACTGGGCGGACCTGTGGCGCCCGGACGGCAACGTCCAGCCGCAGTACTCCCTGGCCTGGCGCCGCTTCCAGGCCGAGCAGACGACGCAGTTCATCGGCTGGCAGGCCGACATCGTGCGCGAGTACGCCCGCGGTGCGCAGGAGGGACGCCCGGGACAGTTCGTGACCACCTGCATCTCCTACGACCGTCCCACCGTCGACGACGAGGCCGTCTCCCGGCGCCTGGACGTCACCGCCGGGAACCCCTACTACACGATGCAGGACGGCCTGGCCCTGCCCAGCGCCGAGGACGAACCGCAGGGCTGGACGACCAACGGGTTGTGGGCGATGTACCAGTCCGCGGACCGCATGCGCTCCTCCCGGCAGTCCAACTTCCTCGTGACCGAGACCAACGCCCAGGCCATCGGCATGCCCTGGGTCAACCAGCCCGCCTACGACGGGCAGTGGAAGCAGGTCGCCTGGGCGCTGGTCGCCCGCGGGGCGGACATGGTCGAGTACTGGCACTTCCACACCCTGCCCTTCGGCGCGGAGACCTACTGGGGCGGTGTGCTGCCCCACAACGGCCGACCCGGTCGCGTGTTCGCCGAGATCTCCGACCTCGGCGCGCAGTTCGCGGCCGCCGGGGACCTCGTCACGGGCCTGGCGCCCCACCACGACGTCACGCACCTGTACTCCCAGGACTCCAAGTGGTCGATGTGGGAGGCCCCGCCGCTGGCCACCGCCGAGGGCGGGCCGGACCACCGCGCCTACCAGCACATCAGCGAACCCTTCTACCGCGGCGCGTTCGACGCCGGCGCCCAGCAGCGCCTGCTGCACACCGCCCAGCTGCCGGTGCACGCCGACGAGCGCGAACTCGCCGCGTTCGTCGCGGACAACCCCGTCCTGGTCGCCGCCGGGTTCTACGTCACCGACGACGACGCGCTGACCTTCCTGCACCGCTACGCCACCGCCGGGGGCCACCTCGTCCTGGGTCCGCGCACCGCCTACGCCGACACGGAGAACCGCGCCCGCCCCGACCTGCAGCCCGCCCTGCTCGCCGAGGCCGCCGGGGTCCACTACGACGAGTTCTCCAACCTCACCGGCCGTCTGCCGGTGAGCAGCGACGTCCTCGACCTGCCGGCCGGAGCGTCCGCGACCCGGTGGGCCGACGGTCTGCAGCCGGGTGCGAGCGCCGGCACCGAGGTGCTCCTGAGCTACGAGGACCGCCACTACGGCCGCTGGCCGGCGATCACCACCCGCCGCACCGGGTCCGGGCGCGTCACCGTCGTCGGCACCGTCCCCGACCCCGCGCTCGCGCAGGCCCTGTTCACCTGGGCCCTGCCGCAGCGGGACGGCACCTGGCGCGGGCAGGGCCCGGCCGTGACGGCCACCTCCGCCACCGCCCGCGACGGCTCGACCGTCCGCTTCCTGCACAACTGGTCCTTCGACCCGGCCGAGGTCACCCTGCCCGCCACCGTCGTGGACGTGGTCGGCGGGGACGAACTGGCCGCGGGCAGCGTCCTCACCCTGGGCGCCTGGGACGTGCGGGTCCTCCGCCAGCGCGGCGGGGACGCCGGGGAGGGGTGACCCCGCACCGCACCTCGGGGAGACTGGACCCGTGCGGTCCCAGCTCTCCGACGACGCCACCCCCGGGGTGGTGAGCCGGCCGGGTGCGGGCGAGGACGCCGGCCGGCCCCGCCCCTGCCGCCGCCGGGCCCTCCTGGCCGGCGCCGCGGCGGGGGTGCTCGCCGGCGGCGCGGGGGCCGCGGCGCTGTGGTGGCCCCGGCCGGGGGGCGAGGCCCGGCCGGGCCTGCTGGGCTGGCCCGGGGACCCCGACCGGGCCGCCGCCGTCCCGCGGGAGCAGGCCTGGGTCGCCGCCGGTCGCGTCCCCGGGGCCGGTGGTGCCCACGAGCCGATGGCGCGTCAGGCCCTCGTGGACCTGAACCGGCTGGTGCGGCACAACGGTTCCGGCGAGCTGCCCGTGACCTTCCTCGCCGGCCCGGCCGGGGCGTGGGCCTACTCCTGGCCCCGGGACGGGGCGTTCGCCGCCGCGGCCTTCGCCCGCACCGGTCACCGGCCCGAGGCCGTGTCCGTCCTGGCCTGGATGCGGGCGGTGCAGGACCTCGGCGACGACGGCGGGTTCGAGGCCCGCTACGACGCCCGGGGTCAGGCCCCGGACTCCCGCCACGCCCAGGCCGACGGCGCCGGGTGGGCGGCCTGGGCGATGGCCGAGGTGCTCACCGGGCCCGGCAGCGGTTTCCGGCGGCCCGCGGACCTGGACGACCCGCGGCTGAGCCCGACGGCCCCGCTGTCCCCGCTGCTGCGGCGCACCAGCGCCTACCTGCTGCGGGTGACCGGGAACGGGACCCGGCTGCCGGCGCCGTCCTCGGACTACTGGGAGCGCCGGGAGCGCCGGCTCACCCTGGGCACTGCCGCGGTGATCCTGCTGGGGTTGCGGCACGCCGCGCTGGTCTACGCGCACCTGGGCATGGGCGCCGCCGCGCGGGGGCTGGACCGGGCCGCGCGGCGGCAGGCGGACCTGGTCCACGAGGCGTTCGCCCCCAGCGGCTACCAGCGGTACGCCGAGTCCGACGGGGACGGGGACGGCACCGGCCCGTGCGCCTCGACGTGCTTCCTGCTGCCGCCGTTCACCGCGACCGCCGACCCCGGGGTCCTGGCCGCCTGGCAGCGGTACCAGCGCGAGGCGGCCCGCCCCGCCGGCGGTGTGGCCCCGGGGGTCGGGTGGAAGGACGACGGCATCTCCTGGACCCCGGAGGTGTCGCTGGTCGCGTTCAGCGCCGCCGCCGCCGGCCGCGACGGGCAGGCCCGGCGGTGGCTGGACTGGCTGGACGCGCACCGCACCCGGGAGGGCAGCATCCCCGAGAAGGTGCTGGCCGACGGGGCCCCGGCGGGACCGGCGCCGCTGGGGTGGAGCGCCGCGAACGTCCTGCTGACCCTGGAGCGGCTCGGCACCGCGCTCTGAGCCGGTTCACCCCGCCCGGCTCCGCATCGGCCCCCGGTGGCCCGCGCCGGAGGGGCCGGGACCGCCCGTCCGGGTGAACCGGGCCAGCAGCCACGCCCGGAACGGGCGCTGCAGGGGGCGTTCGACGAGACGGTGCAGGCCCCAGGCCAGGGCCAGGCAGCCGGCGACCGTCACGGCCAGGGTCCCCCAGCGGCCGGCGCGGGGGGCCAGGACCTCGATGAGGGCCCACCCGACGTACTCGTGGGTCAGGTACAGCGGGTACGTCAACGTCCCGGCGGCGGTCAGCCACCGCCGGTCCAGGTCCCGCACCCGCGGCACCAGCACGGTGACGGCGACCAGCCCCACGCACCCGGTCACCACCGCGGCCAGGACGGCGACGCTGACGTGCGTGCGGCTGACCAGGTCGGCCACCGCGGGGGCCTGGGCGAGGGCGGCCAGGACGGCGGCCTGGGCGGTGTTCAGCACCAGCAGCAGCCAGCGCCGGACGGTGTGCCCGTCGCGGTGCAGGACGTGCAGCACGATCCCGGCCGCGAACAGCGGGGCGTACCCGAGCAGCGTGACCACGCCCGCGGCGGGCGGGACGGCCAGCACGAGGGCGGTGCCCAGCAGCGGCACCCACGTCGCCGCGGCCAGCAGCCGCCGGCGGGTCCAGCCCAGCAGCAGCAGGACGACGACGAGCAGGTAGAACTGCAGCTCCACCCACAGCGTCCAGTACACGCCGTCGACCCGGGGCACCCCGAACAGGTCCTGGACCATCGTCAGGTTCACGGCGACCTGCGCCGGGGTGCGGTCGCCGAACCCCGGCCAGAGCCAGCGCAGGGTGGCGGTGAGCAGCACCGCGGCCCAGTAGGCCGGGTAGAGCCGGCTGACGCGGGAGGCGACGAAGGCCCCGACGCCGCGGCCGGCGGCCGAGGCGGTGACGACGACGCCGCTGACGACGAAGAACAGGTGCACGCCGGCGTAGCCGTAGGCGGTGAGGGCCGACAGGTGCGGGAAGACTGTCCCGGTCAGCGCGCCCCAGCGGGTGTGGTCGCGGGCGGTGAAGTGGAAGGCGAGCACGGCCAGCGCGGCCAGCAGGCGCAGCGCGTCCAGCGCCCGCAGCCGGCCACCGGGGCGGCTCGCGGGGTCGGCGGGGCGGGGGCCGGGCACGGTCACGAGCCCCGAGCATGGGGCCTGCCCCGCCCCGGCGCGTGCGGAACCGGTGGGGGGCCAGCGCGGGGTCAGCAGAGGATCGGTGCGGGGACCGTCACGGCGCCTGCCCGGGTGGAGCCAGCAGGGAGGCGTAGTCCGCCGCGGTCAGGACCCGCTCGGTGAGGGCGCCGCCGGGCAGGGGCACCTCCCGGTCGACGCCGTCGCGCTGCAGCCGCACGCCCTCCAGCCCTGGGACGGAGGTCAGGCTGAGGACCACCTGCCCCACGGCCAGCGGCAACCGGTCGGCGCTCTGGTCCTCGGACAGCCCGCCCACCTCGACGGTGACCACGCCGTCGGCGAGCGCCCCGGCGCCGAGCCGGACGTCGGCCCCGAGCGCGCTCTGCAGGCCCGCCGCGCGGTCGTCGTCGCTCGGTCCGGCCCGCAGCCGGCTCAGCACGGCCCGCACGGCCTCCTGCGCGGTGGCGGGTTCGGCGGCGAGCGGGCGTCCGGTCAGGTGCAGGTCGGCGTCGAGCAGGAACACCCGCACGGGCCCGGGTGCCGCGCTCGTCGGGGTCTGCGGGGAGGGCGCGGTGGGGGACGGGGCCGGTGAGGACAGGGCGTGCGGGACGCGGGTGGGGTCCACGGTCCGCACGGTGCCGTCGGAGGGCACCCCGCAGGCGGCGACCACCCCCACGACGGCGGCGGCGACGGGGATCAGGGCTCGGGCGGGCCTCACGAGCGGTCCTGCGCGAGCGGCAGGCGCAGCACGAAGCGCGCCCCGCCGGCCGGGGAGGCCGTGCACCACACCGCCCCGCCGTGCGCCCGGGCCGTCTCGGCCACCAGGCTCAACCCCAGTCCGGCCCCGGGCAGCGCGCCGCGGGAACCGGCGCGGGCGAACCGCTCGAAGACGCGGTCGCGGTCGGCCACGCCCACCCCGGGGCCCTCGTCGTCCACGACGAGCAGGGCGTCACCGGCCTGCACCTGCACGCTGACGCCGCTCGGGCCGCCGGCGTACCGGTCGGCGTTGTCGAGGAGGTTGACCACCGCGCGGCTGACCTGCTGCTTGTCGACGACGACGGGGACGGCAGCGGCGGGGCGGGCCAGCAGGTCCCCCGCCGAGCGGTCCCGCAGGACCTGCGCGGCCAGGTCGGTCAGGTCGACCGGGGTGCGTTCGCGGTGCCCGGCACCCGACTCCAGGCTGGCGAGCTCGAGCAGGTCGTCGAGGGTGCGGGCGAAGCGGTCCAGTTCCCGGCCCACGAGGTCCAGCGCCTGCCGGGAGCGTTCCGGCAGCTCCTCGCGGCGACGGCGCAGCAGGTCCACCCCCGTCACGAGGGTGGTCAGGGGCGAGCGCAGCTCGTGGCTGACGTCGGCGGAGAAGCGGGCCTCGCGCTCGATCTGCTCCTCCAGCGCGTCGACCATGCTGTTGAACGAGCCCACGATCGTGGCCAGGTCGGGGTCCACCGTCGTCGGCAGCCGGGTGCCGACCTCACCGCCGGCGATGACGGCGGCGGTGCGGGCGACCCGGTGCAACGGGGCCACGGCCCGGCGCGAGGTCCACAGGCCCAGACCGGCCCCGCCGAGGCCCGTGAGCAGCGCGCACCCGCACAGGGCGGTGCGCAGGGCGGTCAGCGTCCGCTCCAGCTCCGCCACGCTGGACAGCTCGTAGAAGTCGGCGCCCACGGCGGGCAGCGGCAGTCCGACGGCCAGCACCGGCTCCCCCGCCACGACGGTCCACGACACCCCCGTCGAGCCCTCCCGCACCCCCCGGGTCAGGGCGGGCGGGAGGTCGTCGAAGGAGACGTCCAGGGTCGTGGAGAACCGCTGCCCGGCCCGGTCGAGGAGGATCTGGGCGCCCGCCGGGGCCGCCACCGCCCCCAGCACGTCGCTCACCGCGACCCCGGAGGTCCCGAGCCCGTCGCGCACGAAGGAGGCGTCGGCGAACGCCTGCCGGGTCGCGGACTCCTCGCGCTGGCCCAGGAGGTAGCTGCGGGCGGTCGTGTACGTCGCGACCGCGCCCGTCACCGCGAGCGCCGCGGCCCCCGCGGCGAACATGAGGGTCACCCGGGCGCGCAGGCCCAGGTTCACCGCGGGTCCAGCCGGTACCCCAGGCCCCGCACGGTCGCGACGAGCCGGGGCGCGGAGGGGTCCCGCTCCACCTTGGTGCGCAGCCGGCGGACGTGGACGTCGACGATGCGCTCGTCGCCGAAGAACCCGCGGTCCCACACGCGGTCCAGGAGCGCGGCGCGGCTGAGGACCCGGCCGGGCGCCTCGGCGAGCTCGCGCAGCAGCCGGAACTCCGTGACCGTGAGGTGCACGAGCTCCTCGCCGCGGCGGACCTGGCCACCGGCCGCGTCCAGGACCAGGCGCGGGGCCCCGTCGTGGCCGGCGTCGAGGACGACGGTCCCCTCCCCCCGCTCCGGCTGCGGCGCGGGACCGGCGTGGCGGCGGCGCAGGGCCCGCAACCGGGCGGCGAGCTCGTCGAGGTCGAACGGTTTCGTCACGTAGTCGTCGGCCCCCGCCTCCAGGGCGGCGATGACGTCGCTCTTGTCCCGGCGCGCGGAGACGACGATGACGGGTGCCCCGCTGACGGGGCGGACCCGGCGGATGAAGGAGAACCCGTCGATCCCGCCGAGCATGAGGTCGACGACCATGACGTCGGGCTGGGCCCCGAGGCTGGAGCCGACCAGGCCCAGGGCCTCCTCGGCGCTGGCCGCGCCGCTGACGAGGTACCCCTCGTCCTCCATCGCCAGCGTGAGGGACGCACGGATCCCGTCGTCGTCGTCGAGCACGAGCAGGTGGGGCCTCACCCGGGCCATGCTGCCAGTCCCCGGCCGCGGTCGTGACGCTTCGTCACACGATCGCAAAGGAGCTGCACCGACAACCGCAACACAGCCCCGGCAGCGTGGTGCCCACGCCCCGTCGTGATGGAGCGACGGGGCGGCCACCGTCGCGGGGCAGCCGCAGGTGTCGTCGCAGGAGCAGTCGCAGGGGTGGGGGAGGACGCGTGGACAGGACGTCGCCGGTGCGGCTGGAGGGGAGCCCTGTCCTGGTGCTGGACCCCCACGACCTGCGGGGCGGCCTGGGCGTCCTGCGCTGGCGGCTGGGCCGCCTGCTGGACGGCCCGATGACGGTCCTCGTCGTCGACGTCAGCGGGCTGACGACCCTGTCCTCGGCCACGGTCGCGGCCCTGCTGCGGGCCCGGCGGTTGTGCCGGGCCCGCGGGGGGCACCTGGTCCTGCGCAACCCGCGACGGTCCGTGACGGCGGTCCTGCGCCGCTCCGGTCTCGAGGACCTGTTCGAGACCACCTTCGACGAGGTGCCCGAGCACCGCGCCGCACCCCAGCCCCAGGCCAGTTGACCCGAGGAGCCCCCGTGACCACCACCGTGACCGCCACCGTGACCGCCCCGCCGCTCGTCTCGTCGTTCGCCGCCGAGATCGCCGTGCAGACCGAGCTGTCCCGCCGCCAGCTCGCCGACGGGATCGCCCGCGGCGACGAGGCGGCGGTGGAGTCGGCCCACGTGCGGCTGGCCGAGCTGGCGGACCTGCACCTGCACCACTCCCCCGACGAACCCGGGGCGGCCGTCCCCGACGGGCGCTGAGCCGGGCCCGCGGGTCGGCCCCGCGGGTCAGACCCGGTGCAGCAGCAGGCGCACGTCCTCGGGCGTGGCGTCGGGGGCCAGGTGCAGGACCCCCTCGCGGTGGGCCCAGGAGGCCGCGTGCACGCGCGAGGCGCTGCCGGTCTTCCACCGCACCGAGTCGACGTGCGTGTGCACCGTGCGGACCGAGATCCCCAGGCGCTCGGCGATCTGGGCGTTGGCCATCCCGGCCGCCACGCACGTCAGCACGTCCAGCTCGCGGCGCGAGAGCCCGCACGGGACCTCCCCCGGTTCCAGCCGCACGAGCAGCCGGTCGGAGTGCTGCCCGGGCCCGGGCCCGGCCACCACGCGGTACCAGGTGCCCCCTTCCTCCCACCACGCGTCCAGCCGCCGGCCCGGGGTCGACCGCACCGTCCGCAGCGCCCGGGCCAGCCGGGGGTCGCGCGCGACGGCCGGGCACTGCGACCCCGGCAGCGGGTGCAGGCCCCGCGCGTCCAGGACCGCGCTGACGCCCCGGGGCCGCGACGCGCCGGTGGCGTCGCGCACCCGCGTGACCACCGCGTTGAGGGCCGGGGCCAGGGCCCCGGCGCGGGCCTGCTCGGCCGGGCCGAAGCGGGCGGTGCGCGCGGAGAAGTGCACGAACCCGGCGGTGGCGCCGTCGGGGTCGACCAGGTGCACCGACATGCCGTCGACGAAACCCTGCGGGGCCAGGTGCTGCCGGTAGAAAGTGCCCTCCAGGAAGCTGCTGCCCACGTCCTGGGACAGCGTCGGCGGTGGCCAGCTCGCGCACAGGTACCCCAGGTCGGGGGTGCGCATCCAGTCCTGGGCGACGGCGTCGCCCCAGCCGTGCCCGAAACCCCGGCTGGCCAGCGTCGAGGTGGGGGCCCGGGCGGGTTCCCCGGCCCCGACGAGCTGCAGCGCGGAGGCGTCGCTGGGGATGAGGGTCTCCAGCAGCCCGAGCACGTCGGCCCCGACGTCGGTCTGCGCGCTGCCGGCGAGCGTCCCCAGGCCGGCTGCGGCCCGCAGCAAGTCCGCGTCCACCGTGCACCTCCGCTCCACCCCGTTCGACTCCCTGCGGAGACGGTAAGCCGCCGGACGTCAGCTCTCAAGCACTTCAGCGCGGCGACCACCGGACGATGGAACCTTCGCGGTGGGTACTTGTACGGATCCTGACGGACGGGACAACCTGGTTCCGTGTCCGGTCACCGGCGCCTCACCGACGAGGCCCGCGCGCCGCACGTCCAGCGCACTCCCCGACGAAACGCCAGGAGCCAGCCATGGTCAGTCGCAGAACCCTCCTCCTCGGCGCAGGTCTGTCCGTCGTGGGTGCCACGACCGCCTGCGGCACGACCACCGAGCAGCCGGGGGCCGGCGGCACCGCGTCCGGTTCGGCCGGGCCCCGGCCGGTCAAGAAGATCCTGTTCGACTACCCGTTCACCTCGCTGCCGATCTACGCGGCCCTCACGCCGATCATGGTCGACTACGCCAAGTCGAAGTCCGTCGAGCTGGAACTGACGAACGACAACAACGACCTGTCCCAGCAGATCACCAACCTGACGACGTACCTGAACTCCGACGTCGACGCGGTCGTCTCGTTCCCGGCCGACCCGGCGAGCCTGGAGGTCATGGCCAAGCAGTACAAGGCCGCCGGGAAGTACTGGGTCACCTACGGCGGTGACCTGCCCACCCAGGACGCCACGCTGCAGTTCTCCTTCGAGGACTCCGGCCGCCAGCTCGCCCAGCACGCCGGGGCGTGGATCGACGACACCCTGGGCGGTCAGGCCAAGGTCCTCATCATCGAGGACCAGACCATCCAGATCGGCCGCGAGCGCACCAAGGGCCTCGTGGAGGGGCTCGCGGAGGCGGCGCCGGGGGCGCAGATCGTGGTCCAGCAGCAGGGCGTCTCGCCCTCGGAGGCCCTCAGCGTCACCTCGGCCGCCCTGTCCCAGCACCCCGACATCGCCGTCGTCCTGACCGCCGTCGGGGACGCGGCCCAGGGCGCCTTCCAGGCCCTGGTGACCGCCGGGCGCTCCGAGACCGACCCGAAGACCTACGTCGGCGGGCTGGACGCGAACCTCTTCGCGCTGCAGAAGATGAAGGCGGGCACGTTCTTCCGGGCCACGGTCACCGTCGACGGCATCGCCATCGCGCACGCCGTGGTCGACATCCCGCTGGCCCTGGGCCAGGGGAAGGAAGACGCCAGCATCGACCTGCCGGTCTCGCTCATCACGATGAACGACCCGGCCGCCGTCGACGCCCAGATCAAGATCTTCGGCGGCTGACGTGGGTCTCGTCCTGCAGGGGCTGACCAAGCGGTACGGCGCCACCCTCGCCCTCGACGGCGTGGACCTGACGATCCCCTCGGGTTCGGTGCACGGGTTGCTGGGGCACAACGGCGCCGGCAAGTCCACGCTCATCAAGTGCCTGGGCGGGGCCACCTCCCCGACGGCGGGGACGATGGAGCTCGACGGGCAGCCCCTCGTGGACCTCACCCCCCGCCGCGCCATCGCCTCGGGGGTGGCGGTCATCTACCAGCACCTGTCCCTCGTCGGGAACCTGTCGGTGGCCGACAACCTGTTCCTGGGGCAGGAGGTGCGCTCGGGCGGGGTACTGGTCCACGCCCGCCACCAGCGGGAGGCGGCCGCGGCGACCCTCGCCGAGCTGGGGTCCTCGATCTCCCCGCGCACCCTGGTGCGGGACCTGCCGATCGGTCAGCGCCAGCTCGTGGAGGTCGCCAAGGCGCTGCAGCGCAACGCCCGTCTGCTCGTTCTCGACGAGCCGACCGCCTCGCTGGCGGGGGACGAGGCGGCTCGGCTCGTCGAGCTCGTCGAACGGCTGCGCGAACGCGGGCTGGCGATCCTGTACGTGACGCACCTGCTCGCCGAGGTCACCCGGCTCGCCGACCGCGTCAGCACGCTGCGCGACGGCAAGCAGGTCTTCGAGTCCGACATGGCCGGGCTGACGACCGCCGACCTCGCCGCGTCCGTCAGCGGCCGGTCGGCGGGCCGCCCGCCCGCGCCGCCGGCCCCGCCGGCGGACCCGCCCGTCGTGCTGCGCACCCGCAGGCTGCAGGGCCGGGGCATGGGACCGGTCGACCTGGACCTGCGGGCCGGGGAGGTCGTGGCCCTGTTCGGCCTCGTCGGGTCCGGCCGCACCCGCATCCTGGAGACGCTGTACCGGGGCGGCACCCAGGAGACCGAGGTCGACGGGACGCCCGTCGCCGTCGGCAGCCCGGCGAAGTCGCTGCGGGCCGGCATCTGCCTGGTCCCCGGCGACCGCCGGACGCAGGGGTTGTTCGGCCGCCTCTCGGCCCTGGACAACAGCGTCTTCGGCGTCCTGGCCTCCCTGGGCCGCGGGCCGGTGCGCTCGCGGGCGGCCGAACGACGGGCCTTCACCGACGTCGCCCGGCACGTGGCCCTGCGCCCCCTGGTCCCGGAACTGCCCGCCGAGAACTTCTCCGGCGGCAACCAGCAGAAGGTCCTCATCAGCCGTTCGCTGCAGCAGGGCGACCGGCTGCGGGTGCTGCTGCTCGACGAACCCACCCAGGGCGTCGACGTGGGCGCCCGGGCGGAGATCTACGACGTCGTGCACCGTCTCGCCGCGCGCGGTGCCGCCGTGCTGTTCGCGACGAACGAGGCCGACGAGGTGCTCGCGCTCGCCCACCGGTGCCTCGTCGTCCGCGACGGCCGCATCGTGGAGGAGCTCGACGTGGCCGACCTGCAACCCCGCGACCTCGTCGTCCGCCTGCACGACGCCCCCGCCCACCAGGAGAGGAACTCCGCATGAGCGCCACCTCGACCCCCGACGCCACCTCCGGGGCCCAGCGCTCCGGCCGTGCGCCGGCGCCGGTGCAGTCCGTCCCGCTCGGCGCCCGGATCCGCTCCGGCCTGACCCACAACCCGTTGCTGGTGCTGCTGGTCGTCATGGTCGCGGCCCTGCAGGTCACCACGGGCACGGCCCTGAACTGGGGCAACCTGCGCGGGGTCCTGCTGGACGCCGCCGTCATCGCGATCGTCGCGGTCCCGGGCGCGATGCTCGTGATCTGCGGCTACATCGACCTCAGCGTCGGGTCCACCCTGGCCCTGGGCGGGGTGGTCGCCGGCAAGGTCATGGCCAACGGCCAGGGCAACCCGGCCGTCGCGGTGGTGCTGGCCGTCGCCGTCGGGGCGTTCGTGGGGCTGGTCAACGGGCTCCTCAGCACGTACTTCGGGTTGTCCTCGTTCATCGTCACCCTCGGGTCGCTGACGGCCGTGCGCGGTGTCGCGCAACTGCTCAGCCCCCTGCCCGTGAACACCTTCGGCGACACGTTCGGGTTCCTCGGGATCGGCACGATCGCCGGGGTGCCCCTCGCGGTGTGGCTGGCCCTGGCGGCGCTGCTCATCGCCGGTGCGGTCCTGACGATGACCCCCGTCGGGCGGCACGTGTACGCGATCGGCGTGAACCGCGAGGCCGCGTTCCTGTCCGGGGTGCGCGTGCAGCAGGTCCCGCTCGTGGTCTTCGTCCTCAGCGGTGCCGCGGCCGCGTTCGCCGGCGTCGTCACCGTCGCGCGGCTGAACAGCGCCCCCGCCGGCCAGCTCGGCCTGGGGTTCGAGCTGCAGGTCCTGACCGCCGTCCTGCTCGGCGGGGTCGCCCTCACCGGCGGTGAGGGCGGCATGTTCGGGGTCACCCTCGGCGTGCTGTTCCTGGGGATGCTGCGCAACGGGTTGACCCTCCTGGGGGTCACGACGTTCTGGCAGAGCGTCGCCAGCGGTGTGGCCCTCGTCGCCGCCATCGCCATCGCCAAGGGGACCCACTCCGTCCGGCAGCGGCTCGAGGCCCGAGCCGCGCCGACCCCCAAGAGTTCCGGAGGGAACGCATGACCGAGTCCACGACCGCCCCCGACGTCCTGTTCCACGGTGGACGCCTGTGGACGCAGGACCCCGACCGCCCGTGGGCGCAGGCGCTCGCCGTGACCGGTGGCCGCATCAGCGCCGTGGGCCAGGACGCCGACCTGCGTCCCACGGCCGGTCCGCGGACCCGGGTCGTCGACCTGGGGGGCCGCTTCGTCGTCCCCGGCCTGGTCGACGGCCACATCCACCTCAACCTCGGCGGCTCCCAGGCCCGCTGGGAGATGCCCGTCTCCCCCGACGCCGACCTGGAGGCCGTGCTGGAGACGGTGCGCGCGTGGGCCCGGGACCTCCCGCAGGACGCGTGGGTCATCGGCGGCATCGTCAACAGCGCCGTCCTGGAGGCCGCCGACGCCGACGCCGCCGTGGTGGCCCGGCTCGACGAGGCCGCCGGCGGGCGGCCCGTGCTGCTGCGGGACGTCTCGATGCACAACCGCTGGGTCAACTCCGCCGCGCTGGAGGCGATGGGGGTGCGGCAGGACAGCGCCGACCCCGACGGCGGGCACTTCGGCCGCACCCCCGACGGGTCCCTCAGCGGGGTGCTGGAGGAGATGGCCTCGGCCCTGGCCGAGGACGCGTTCGCGCAGGCCGTCCCGGACCCGGCCGCCCGGACCCTCGGCTCGATCGAGGAGGCGGTCCGCGTCGTGAACTCCTTCGGGATCACGAGCGTGCAGGACGCCGCGACGACCCCCGCCCCCGTGGAGGCCCTGCGCACCCTGGAGGACGAGGGCCGGCTGACCCTGCGGATCGTGACGTCCGCCCCGGTCCGGCCGTTCCTGGAGGCCAGCGTCGTCGGTGACGAGCTCGTCGCCGAACTGCGCCGGCACCGCAGCGAGCTCGTGCGGCCCGACTTCGTCAAGGTCGTGCTGGACGGGGTCCCCATGACCCGCACGACGGCCCTGCTGGCCCCGTACCGCTGCCACCACCACGGCGACGAACCGGAGTACGGCGAGCTGTACTGGGAGCAGGAGGACCTGGTCGAGCAGGTCGCGCACTGCTACGACCTGGGGGTCGGCGCGAAGTTCCACGCCACCGGCGACGCCTCGGTGCGGGCCGTGCTGGACGCGGTCGAGACCGTGCGCCGCGAGCGCGGCCCGGGCCCGCTGTTCCAGATCGCGCACGCGGAGTACGTCGACCCCGTCGACCTGCCCCGGTTCGCGGCGCTGGACGTCGTCGCGGACGCCTCGCCGTACATCTGGTACCCCGGGGTCGTGCAGGACGCGGTCGCCGGTCAGATCAGCGAGGAGCTGTACGACGCCAGCTGGCCGGTGCGCGACCTCGTGGAGTCCGGCGCCGTCGTCGCTGCGGGGTCGGACTGGCCGTGCGTCCTGCCCACGCCCGACCCGTGGACTGGGTTGCAGACCCTCGTGACGCGCCGGAACATCGACCCCGCCGTGCCGGGGGCGCTGAACCCGGGGCAGGCCGTCGACGTCGCCACCGCGCTGACGGCGTTCACCTCCGCCCCGGCCGACGCCGCGGGCCTAGGTGGGGAGGCGGGCCGGTTGCGCCCGGGCCTGTCCGCGGACTTCGCCGTGCTCGACCGGAACCTGTTCGAGGTCCCGGTCGAGGAGATCCACCGGACGGTCGTGCTGCAGACGTGGTTCCGCGGCGACCTCGCCTACGAGGCCGTCACCCCCGACGCCGCCGGGACGGGCGGCGCGGACCGGGTCCGGCAGGACGTCGGCTGAGGCGTCCCCTCCCCGATCCGGGCCCACCACCTGCGCAGGTGGTGGGCCCGGTTCGCGTGCGCCCGGGGACCTCAGGCCGGCGGCCGGCGGGCCCACAGGTCCGGGCCGAAGACCTCGTAGCGGATGTCCTCCGCCGGCACCCCCCGGGCCAGCAGGCCGGCGCGGACGTGGCGCATGAACGGCAGCGGCCCGCAGGTGAAGACCTGCACCCCCGCCGGCAGCGGCACCTCGTCGAGGTCCCTGAACCCCGGCCGCGACACCGGGTCGGCGGGGTCGACCTGCTCGTACCAGGTCCAGGCGGTGAAGTCGTCCAGTTCCCGCCCGGCGCGCAGCACCGTCTCGCGCAGCCCGTGGTCACCGGCCGTGCGGTCGGCGTGGGCGACGACGACCGGCCGCCGGGGCTGGGTGCGCGCCACGTGCTCCACGACGGGCAGCCTCCACGACGGGCAGCACAGTGGTGATCCCGCCCCCGCGCTGACCAGCAGCAGGGGTGCCTCGTCGTCGTCCAGCACGAAGTCCCCCGCCGGGGCGCTCAGCTCCAGCAGGTCCCCGGCTGGACGTGCTCGTGCAGGAACGTGGAGACCCGCCCGTCGGGGGCGCCGCCCACGCCGCGCACGCGCCGGACCGTGATCTGCAGCCGCGTCCCCTGCCGGGTGGAGGAGACCGTGTCCTGGCGCGGCTGGCGGGACCCGTCGGGCAGGTCGACGACCACCGAGACGTCCTGCCCGGGCGGGACGTGCGGCACCGCGCCCCCGTCGGCCGG
Source organism: Kineococcus halophytocola (assembly GCF_041276425.1). Classification (NCBI taxonomy): domain Bacteria; kingdom Bacillati; phylum Actinomycetota; class Actinomycetes; order Kineosporiales; family Kineosporiaceae; genus Kineococcus; species Kineococcus halophytocola. The sequence goes on from NZ_JBGFTU010000006.1 coordinate 18,872, forward strand.
TTCCAGGAGCAGGGAGACGACGTCGGCGGTCTCCTGCACCCGCCGCGCCACGCGGTAGGGGCGCAGCGGCTGGGCGGGGTCGACCCCGGCCGCGGCGTACAGCCGCGCCTCCTCGGCCACGAGCTGGGTGGCGAACAGCCAGTACACCTCGTCCCAGGCGGCGGCGACCTGCGGGGTCACGGCCTCCCCGAGGACCTCGGCGACGGCGGCCATCAGGTGCCGGCCGACGATCGTGTACTGCTCGGGCCGGGTGCCCAGGGAGACGTGCTTGTGGGCGATGCGCCGCAGCACGTGCTCGAAGGACGGTGCGGTCGGGTCGATCAGGTGCACCGCGTGGGCGACCACCGAGGCCGCCAGCGCGCGGGGCTGCTCCCCGGTGGCCTGGTTGGCCTGGTTGAACGTCCGCAGCAGGTCGGGGTGCTCGGCGAACATCCGCGGGTAGAAGCGGGCCGTGACCTCCTCGGCGTGCTGGGCCACCACCGCGGCCGTGGCCTCGACCACGGCGGCCGAGGACGGGGACAGCAGGGTGGTGGGCGCGGACGGGGACGGGTGGGCACGGGCTCGCCTCCGGGGAGCTGCGGGGGGCGGCACGTCGGGCGCGCCGCTCGGGGGTCCGGTCACGGTAGGGGCCGTCCCGGGCCGGTGGGAGGGGACTTTCGTCCCCCCACCGCACGGGACGTTCTGCCCTGCCCCGCAGCCGGACCGGTCGGCAGCCTGCGGGTGGGCCCTCCCGGGTCCCGCACCGGTCCGGTTCCCACACCACAGGAGGTCGCGGCCATGCAGGCAGCGGTCGTCACGTCGTTCACCGCCCCGCTGGAGGTCGTCCAGCGCGAGGTCCCCACCCCCGCCGAGGGTCAGGTCCTGGTCCGCATCGAGGCCTCGGGCCTGTGCCACACCGACCTCCACGCCGCGCGCGGCGACTGGCCGGTCCGGCCCGTGCCCCCGTTCGTCCCGGGTCACGAGGGCGTCGGCGTCGTGACCGCGCTCGGCGCGGGCGTCACCGCCCGGGCCGTCGGGGACCGGGTGGCCATCCCCTGGCTGGGCCACGCCTGCGGGGAGTGCCGGTACTGCGTGGACGGCCGGGAGACGTTGTGCGAGCTGCAGCGCAACAGCGGGTACGGCGTCGACGGCGCCTTCGCCGAGCACGCCGTCGCCGACGCGCGGTTCGTCGTGCCCGTGCCCGACGGGATCGACCCCCTCGACGCCGCCCCGCTGACCTGCGCGGGCGTGACGACCTACAAGGCGCTGAAGGTCGCCGGCATCGTGCCCACCGAGAAGGTGGCCGTCTTCGGCATCGGTGGCCTGGGGCACCTCGCCGTGCAGTACGCCCGCATCCTGGGCGGGACGGTCATCGCCGTCGACGTCGAGGGCTCGAAGCTGGAACTGGCCCGCGACCTCGGCGCCGCGCACACCGTGAACGCCGCCGACGTCGACCCCGTCGAGGCCGTCCGGGAGCTGGGCGGGGCCGACGTGGCGGTCGTGCTGGCCGCCTCCCCCCGCGTGTTCGAGCAGGCGTTCTCCTCGCTCAACCGGGGCGGGCGGCTCATCTGCGTGGCGCTGCCCGCCGAGGAGCGCATGACCCTGTCGATCTTCGAGACGGTCCTGAAGGGGATCAGCGTCATCGGGTCGATCGTCGGGACCCGCCGGGACCTGGCCGAGGTGTTCGCGCTGCACGCCGAGGGGCGCACCCGGGTCATCGCCGAACCGCGGGCCCTGGAGCAGGTCAACGAGGCGATGGCGGAGGTCCTGTCGGGGAAGGTGCCGGCCCGTCTGGTGTTCGAGTTCCCGGCGGCCGGCGCCTCAGCCCGGTAGGGGGACCACCCACTCCACGCTCGTGCCCCGCCCGTCCCGGACCGGGGAGACGACGGTGCAGCGGCCCCCCAGCTCCTCGGCCCGGACCCGCAGGTTCCGCAGGCCGCTGCGCCGGGTGGTGGGGCCGGTCCCCACCCCGTCGTCGGTGACGGTCACCGACAACTCACCCCCGCCGACGGCGGAGTGGACCTGCACGGAACCGGCCCGGGCGTGCCGGGCGCAGTTCGTGAGCATCTCGCGCACCGCGGCCTGCAGGTGCGCGGCGAACCCGTCGGGGACCCGCACGGCGGCGGGCCCGTCGTGGGTGAGGTCCAGCGGCACGCCCAGCACGTCCTGGAACTCCACGACCAGCGAGCGCAGCACCGCGCCCGCGTCGGTGTCCTCGGCCGGGTTCTCCAGCCGGAAGATCGTCCCCCGGATGGAGCGGATCGTCTCGTCACCGGCGTCGATCAGGTCGCGCAACGCCTCCGCGGTCGCCGGTTCCCGGGTCCGCGAGGCCAGTGCGGACATCCGCAGCCCCCCGGCGAACAACTGCTGGATCACCTGGTCGTGCAGGTCGCGGGCGATGCGGTCCCGGTCGTCGAGCATGCTCATCCGGCGCCGGTCGGCCTGGGCCCGGCCCAGTTCGACCGCCAGGCCCACGTGGGTGGCGAAGTCGGCGGCCATCGCGAGGTCCTGCGCGTCGAAGCTGCGCCCCCCGCGCCCGCGCAGCAGGCACACGGCGCTGGGGCCGGCCCCGGCCGAGGCCACCGGCACGACCAGCGCGGGCCCCTCGGGGACCCCCGCGGCCGTGGTGTCCACCCCCGCCGCGGCGGCGTCGGCGAAGACGGCCCCCTCGCCCCGGGCCAGCGCCGCACCGGCCGCCGACCCCGCCGGCACCCACCGCGTCCCGCGCAGCGCCGTGCCCGCCGTGCCCGCGGTGACCACCACGCGCAGGTCACCGGGCGCGCCAGACCCCTCGAACCCCTCGAACCCGTCGCGCTCGTCGGCCCGCACCACGACCGCCAGGTCCGCCCCCGCCGCGTGGACGGCGCGGGCGGCGACCGCCTGCAGCGGGGCGACCTCCTCCCCCACCAGGTCGCGGATGATGTCGGCCGAGGCGGTCAGCCACTGCTGCCGGCGCTCGGCGACGTCGAACAGCCGGGCGTTGTCGACGGCGACACCCGCCGCCGAGGCCAGGGCGACCAGCAGTTCCTCGTCCTCGGCGGTGAAGTCCAGGCGCTGGTCCCCGTCGGTCTTCTCGCTGAGGTAGAGGTTGCCGAAGACGTGCTCGCGCACCCGGACGGGAACGCCCAGGAACGAGCGCATCGGGGGGTGCCCCGGCGGCAGGCCCTGGGCGGCGGGGTGCGCGGACAGGTCGGGCAGCCGCAGCGGCTGCGGGTGGCGGATCAGCTCGCCCAGCAGCCCGGCGCCGCGCGGCAGCGGGCCCATCCCCCGGGCGGTCTCCTCGTCGATCCCGACGACGACGAACTCGCTCAGCCCACCCCCGGGCCCCACCACGCCCAGGGCGCCGTAGCGCGCCCCGAGCAGGTCGCAGGCGGCCTGGGTGATGCGCCGCAGCAGCGTGGGCAGGTCCAGGTCGGAGCTGATCGCGCTGGTCGCGGCCAGCAGGCCCCGCAACCGCCCCTGGGTGGACAGGACGTCCTGCGCGCGGTCGATGAGCTGTTCCAGCAGGTCGTCCAGCTCCAGGCGGCCCACCTGGGGAAAGGTCACCGCCGGCTGCGCACCGGCCTCGGCCCCGCCCTCCGGCGGGGCCTGGGGGGTCCGCGGCTGCTGCGGGTTCTGCGGGGTCATGCTGTCCTCCGGGACCGGGCGCCCCTGGCGGGGCCTCGTCGGGCGGCCGGCAGCATACCGGCGGTCGGCGCAGGACCGGTCGGCGCAGGACCGGTCAGCCCCGCCCGGCGGTGCGGGCGGGCAACCCGGCCGGGGCGGGGATGTGGTGCACACCGGTGCGGCGGCGGAAGACCCAGTACGTCCAGCCCTGGTAGAGCAGGACCAGCGGGGTGAGGAACGCCGCCACCCAGGTCATCACCACCAGCGTGTAGTGGCTGGAACTGGCGTTGTCCACCGTCAGGCTGGACGCGGCGTCGGTGCTGGAGGGCATCACCGCCGGGAACAGGCTGCCGAACACCAGGACGACGACGGCGACGATCGCGAGGGCCGTCGCGGCGAACGCCCGGCCCTCGCGGCGCCGGCGCCCGGCCAGGACGGCACCGGCCAGGCCCGCGGCGGCCACGGCCACCGCCGCCCACGTCCACGGCGCCCCGTACCGGACCTGGGTGACGACCGCCCACGAACCGGCCACGACCAGCGCCAGCGGGGTGAGCACGTGCCCGGCCCGGGCGGCGCGCGCGCGCACCTCCCCCAGCGTCCGCAGCGCCAGGAAGGTGGCCCCGTGAGCCAGGAAGACGGTCAGCAGGGCCAGCCCCCCGAGCAGGGCGTACGGGTTCAGCAGGGTCAGCAGGGTTCCGGTGAACCGGTGGCCGGCGTCCATCGGCACCCCCCGGACGAGGTTGGCGAAGGCGACCCCCCACACCAGCGGGGGCACCCAGGAACCGACGGCGATGCACCGGTCCCAGCGCGCCCGCCACACCGGGTCGTCCACCTTGCCGCGGAACTCGAAGGCCACGGCCCGCAGGATGAGCGCGACCAGCACGACGAGCAGGGCGAGGTAGAACCCGGAGAACATCGAGGCGTACCACTCGGGGAACGCCGCGAACGTCGCGCCCCCGGCGACGAGCAGCCACACCTCGTTGCCGTCCCACACCGGCCCGATCGTGGCCAGCAGGGTGCGGCGTTCGGTGTCGTCGCGCGACAACGGGGCCAGCAGCATCCCGACGCCGAAGTCGAAACCCTCCAGGACCAGGTAACCCGTCCACAGGAGGGCGATGAGGACGAACCAGACGGTGGTGAGTTCCACGAGACGATCTCCGGGTCCGGGGGTCAGTACGCGAAGGTGAGGGGCGCGTCGTCGTCGGCGGCCGGGCCGATGGCGTCGGGGTCGACGTCCGGCAGCGGCTGCGCGGCGTAGCGGCGCACGAGGGAGAACCACACGACGGCCAGCACGCCGTACACCAGCGTGAACACCGTCAGCGAGGTCAGGACCGTCGCCGTCCCGACCGGGGACACCCCGTCCCGGGTCAGCATCCGGACGGCGTCCAGGCCGGTCGGGTTGGGGGCCACGGCCCACGGCTGGCGGCCCATCTCGGTGAAGATCCAGCCGAAGGCGTTGGCCAGGAACGGCGTGGGGACCGCCAGCAGCGCCAGGCGGGTCCCCCGCCGCGACAGCGGGAGGCGGCCGGCGCGGGTGGTCCACAACCCGACGACGGCCAGCAGCGCGCTGAACACCCCGAAGCCGATCATCAGCCGGAACGACCAGTAGGTGACGGGCAGGACCGGGACGTAGTCGCCCTCGCCGTAGCGTTCGCCGTACCGCCGCTGCAGGTCGTTCACCCCCTCCAGGTGGCCCGAGAAGGAGTTCGTGGCCAGGAACGCGGTCACGCCGGGGACGGTCACCTGCCGCACGTCGCAGGAGTTCCCCACGTCCCCGACGGCGAACAGGCTGAACCCCGCCCCGTCCTCGCTCTCGCACAGGGCCTCGGCCGCGGCCATCTTCATCGGCTGCTGCTCGAACATCAACCGCGCCTGCGCGTCGCCGGAGACCGCGACCCCCGCACCGGAGACGAGCAGCACGACCATGGCGACGCGGGCGGCGGCCCGGAAGGCCAGCGCGTCGTCCTCCCGCCCCTGCCGCCGCGACCGCGCCGCCGACCACAGCCCGAGCGCGGCGACCCCCGTCGAGGCCAGGACCAGCGCCCCGGTGATGACGTGCGGGAAGGCCGCCAGCGTCGTGGAGTTCGTCAGCAGGGCCCCGATGTCGGTGAGCTGGGCGCGGTTCCACGTCGGGTCGTAGGTGACCCCGACGGGGTGCTGCATGAAGGAGTTGGCCGCCAGGATGAAGTACGCCGAGGCCCACGTGCCCAGGGCCACCACCCAGATGCAGGCCAGGTGCACCAGCCGGGGCAGGCGGTCCCAGCCGAAGACCCACAACCCCAGGAACGTCGACTCCACGAAGAACGCCGCCATCCCCTCGATGGCCAGCGGGGCCCCGAAGACGTCCCCGACGAAGCGGGAGTACTCGCTCCAGTTCATCCCGAACTGGAACTCCTGGACGATGCCGGTCACCAGACCGACGGTGAAGGTGATGAGGAACAGCTTGCCGAAGTGCTTGGCCAGCCGCAGCCACTTCTCGTCACCGGTGCGGTACCAGGCGGTCTGGAACCCCGCGACCAGCGGGACCAGCCCCATCGTCAGCGGGACGAAGAAGAAGTGGTAGACGGTGAGGGTCCCGAACTGCAGCCGGGCGAAGGTGAGGGCGTCCACGGCCCCACCGTGCCCGCCGCGGGCGCGCGCGCCCAGGGTCGAAGGTCCCGCGGACGGGCGCGCACCGTCCGCGGGACCCGGGGGTCAGCCGGTCAGCCCGTCACCTGCGCACCCGTCTGCCGCGGGGCCGGCGTCCAGTCCCGCACCTCGGGCAGGTCCTGCAGGTGCTCCACGACGTACGCCCGGTGCCGTTCCAGCTGGGCCAGGCACCAGCGGCGCAGGTCCTGGGCCCCCACCGGCAGCCGGGAGGCGTTCTCCAGCGCGTCCAGGACGAGGTGGTAGCGCGAGACGCGGTTGCGCACGACCATGTCGAACGGCGTCGTCGTGGTGCCCTCCTCGATGAACCCGCGGACGTGGAACCGGTCGGCGCGGGGGCGGCCGTGGACGAGCTGGTGGACCGCCCCGGGGAAGCCGTGGAAGGCGAACACGACGTCGACGGAGTCGGTGAACAGTTCCCGGAAGGAGAACTCGTCCAGCCCGTGCGGGTGGTCCGCGGGCCGGTGCAGACGCATGAGGTCCACGACGTTCACCACGCGGGTCCGCAACTGCGGCAACCGGTCCCGCAGCAGCTCCGCGGCCGCCACCGTCTCCATCGTCACCACGTCCCCGGCGCAGGCCAGCACGACGTCCGGGTCGGCGCTGCCGTCGTCGGTGCCGGCCCACGGCCAGCAGCTCGCCCCGCGGGCCACGTGCTCGCGGGCCGCCCCGGTCGAGAGGTACTGCAGCTGCGGCTGCTTGTCGATGACGACGAGGTTGATCCGCGACCGGGTCCGCAGGCAGTGGTCGGCGACCTCGAGCAGGCAGTTCGCGTCCGGCGGCAGGTACACGCGCGCGACCCCCGCGCGCTGGGTCAGGGCGGTCTGGATGAGCCCGGGCCCCTGGTGGCTGAACCCGTTGTGGTCGTTGCGCCAGGCCGTCGAGGTCAGCAGCACGTTCAGGCTGGGGACCGGCGCCCGCCACGGCAGGTTCTCGGCCTCCTCCAGCCACTTGCCGTGCTGGACGGTCTGGGAGGCGCTGACCATCGCGAACGCCTCGTAGGTGGCGAACACCCCGTGCCGGCCGGTCAGGGTGTACCCCTCCAGCCAGCCGTGGCAGTTGTGCTCGGACAGGACCTCGACCACCCGGCCGGACGGCGACAGCGCGACGTCCCCGGCCGCGGTGGCCTCCATCCAGGTGCGGTCGCTGGCCTCGAACACCGCACCGAGCCGGTTGCTGTTCGTCTCGTCGGGGCAGAACAGCCGGAAGGTGGTCGGGTTCGCCCGGTAGACGTCGCGCAGGTACTCCCCCAGCCTCCGCGTCGACTCGGCCCGGGTGGCGCCCGGCTGCCCGACCTCCACGGCGTACCCGGCCGTGGGCGGCAGCACGAGGTCGCGGGTGAGCAGACCCCCGTTGGCGTGGGGGGTGGCCGAGATCCGCAGCGGGCCCTCGGGGTCGTTGGACCGCACGAGCGCGGTGGGGCGGCCCTGCTCGTCGAACAGTTCCCCGGGGCGGTAGGAGCGCATCCACTCCTCCAGCAGCCGCAGGTGGGCGGGGTCCTGCGCCACCCCCGACAGGGGCACCTGGTGGGCCCGCCAGGTGCCCTCGACCTGCACCCCGTCGACGACACCGGGCCCGGTCCAGCCCTTCGGGGAGCGCAGCACCACGACGGGCCACCCGGGGACCCCCTCGGGGGCCTGCCCGCTGCGGGCCCGGTGCTGGATGGCGCGGATGCGCTCGTGGGCCTCGGCCAGGACGGCGGCGAACCGGTGGTGCATCCCGGGCAGGTCGTGCCCGCCGACCTCCAGCACGTGGTACCCGTGCCCCTCCAGCAGGGACCGCACCCGCGCGGGGTCCTTGCGGGCCAGGACGGTCGGGCCGGAGATCTTCCACCCGTTGAGGTCCAGCACCGGCAGCACCGCCCCGTCGCGGGCGGGGTTGAGGAAGGAGATCCCCTTCCAGGCCCCCTCCAGCGGCGCGGTCTCGGCCTCCCCGTCCCCCACGACGGCCACGGCCAGCAGGTCGGGGTTGTCCATGACGGCCCCGAAGGCGTGGACCAGGACGTAGCCGAGTTCCCCGCCCTCGTGGATCGAGCCGGGGGTGGTGACCGAGGCGTGGGAGGGGATGCCGCCCGGGGAGGAGAACTGCCGGAACAACCGGCGCATCCCCTCCTCGTCCCGGGTGACCGCCGGGAAGCAGTCCCCGTAGGTGTCCTCCAGCCAGCTCGCGGCCACCAGGGCCGGGCCGCCGTGGCCGGGCCCGGCCAGGTAGAGGGTCTGCTGCCCGGTGTGCCGGACGAGGCGGGACAGGTGGGCGTACACGAACGACAGCCCGGTGCTGGTGCCCCAGTGGCCCAGCAACCGGGGTTTGACGTCGGTGGCCCGCAACGGCCTGCGCAGCAGGGGGTTGTCCCGCAGGTAGATCTGCCCGATGGTCAGGTAGTTCGCGGCGCGCCACCAGGCGTCCACCGACGCCAGGTCGTCGTCGTCGAGCGTCCCGGGCAGGGTCGGGGCGGTCGGTGCGGTCGGGGTGGTCGGTGCGGGGCTCACGGGTGGCCTTCCGGTCGCGGGAGTGTCACGTCGTGCAGGATCGCCGCCGCCGCCCCCGCCGGCCCAGGGCCCTACGTCCCGGGACCGGTCGTCCCCACCCGCGCGGCCGCCCTCACCCGCGCGAGGGGGCGGTGGTGAACAGCGCGGCCTGCGTCCGGCTGCGCAGCCCCAGCTTGGCCAGGACGTTGGAGACGTAGTTCTTCACGGTCTTCTCGGCCAGGTGCAGCTCGCGCCCGATCTGGCGGTTGGTGCGGCCCTCGCTCAGCAGCTTGAGCACCCGCCGTTCCTGCGGCGTGAGCCCGGCCAGCCGCGGGTCGGCGGCCAGCGGGTCCTCCAGGCGCCGGCGCACGGCCTCCACCGCCGCCGGGTCCAGCAGGCTGCCGCCGCCGTGGACGGTGCGCACCGACCCGACCAGGTCGGTGGTGCCGATCTCCTTGAGCAGGTACCCGCCGGCCCCGGCCAGCACGGCCGCCAGCAGCGCCTCGTCGTCGTCGTAGGAGGTGAGGATCAGGGTGCGCGTGCCCGGGGAGACCAGGCGGGCCTGGCGGCACACCTCGACCCCGGAACCGTCGGGCAGCCGCCCGTCCAGGATCGCCACGTCGGGGCGGGTCAGGGTGATCCCCTCCACCGCCTCGGCGACGGTCCCCGCCTCCCCCACGACCCGCAGCCCGGGGTCGGCCTCCAGGACGGCGCGCAGCCCGGCCCGGACCACGGCGTGGTCGTCGAGCAGGAACACCTCGATGGCGGTCACGGCGGCTCCTCTCCGGTCGGTCCGTCCAGCCTAGGCGCGAGCGCCGGACCGGTCGCCGCCCCGGTGCTCCGCGGCCCGCCCGGCGTCGGGCACCACGACCACCGGGCAGGTCGCCCGGTGCAGGACGTCGTGGCTGGTCGACCCGAGCAGGGCGCTGACGAAGGCCCCGTGCCCCCGGGCCCCGACCACGAGCAGCTCCGCGTCCTCGGCGGCGGCCAGCAGCACGTCACCGGGGTCGGTGTCCTCCACGCCCCGCCCCTGCACCCGCAGACCGGGGTGCTCGCGCCGCAGCCGGTCCAGGACGTCCTGGACCCGCCGGTCCACGTCCTCCCCGGCCGCCCGGCGGGCGTCCTCGAACGCCCCGGGGTCGAACCCGGTGGCGCGGTCGGCGGGGGCCCGCCACACCGTCAGCACCAGCAGGTCGCCGTCCGTGGCGGTCGCCCGGTCCGCGGCCCACCGCAGCGCCGCCTCCGCCTGCGCCGAGCCGTCCCAGCCCACGACGACGCCGCGCGCCCCCGCGGCGGGCTCCTCGCGCACGACCACCGCCGGGCAGGGCGTGCGGGAGGCGATGAAGAGGCTGGTCGACCCGAGCACGAAGCCGCCCAGGAGGCCTGAGTGCCCCCGGCCGCGACGGCGAGCGCCGGTGACCACGAGCTGGGCGCCGGCGGCGGCCGTGAGCAGGGCCTTGCGGGGGCTCTCGTGCGAGACGTGGGTCCGGACCCGCACCGGCGACGTCTGCCGGGCGACCTCGGCCGCCGCCTCCACGGTCCGGCGGGCCACGGCCTCGAGCTCCTCCAGGACGAGCGGGGCGTACCCACCGGTCCACACGTCGCCGTACACCGGCTGGGGTGCGGCGTGCACGACGTGCAGCCAGGTGCCCCGGCGGGCCGCCTCCGTCGCGGCCCAGGTCAGGGCGGCCCGGGACTCCTCGACCCCGTCGATCCCGACCACGACGGGGCCGGGACCGCCGTCCTGCGCCTCCCCCACCGCGTCCACGGCTGCGTCTGCGTCTGCACTCACGTCTGCGTCCACGTCGTCCTCCTGGGTCCCTCGGTCCGGACCGCGACCGCCGGTCCCCCCCGGCGGTCGCGGTCCCACCACCCTGTCGGCCGGGCCTGCGGCGCGGCAGGGACCTTGGTCACCCGTCCGGGGTGCGGTGGCCGCTCAGCAGCGCGAGGTCGAGGGCGAAGAACGTCTCGCGCACCCCCGGCGCCCAGGTCCGCAGGGCCTCGCGGACCTCCGGCGGCGGGTCGTCCAGCCTCCGGCAGCGGCCCGTGACGGTGACGCTCCACCCCGTCTCCACCCCCGCCTCCACCCCGGGCTCGGTCCCGGGCTCGGTCCCGGGCGCGGGAGGGGGGCGGTGGTCGACGTTGAACGCGACGACCGCGTCGGTGACCGACCGGGCCAGCGCGGTGTCGGCCGCGGTGCGGAAGTACAGGCGGGAGGCGTGGACGACGAAGTTCATCGTCGCCACGGCCGGCAGGGCGGCCTGCGTGAACACGACCCGGCCGACGCCCCCGGTGCCGATGAGCCGCCGGCAGCGGTCGGCGTTCAGCCGCCCGGGGTCCGGCGGGCCCGGGGCCGGGCTCACGCCGGCCACCCCGGGGCCGGCGCGGGAGCGGTGGTTCCGGCCCGGCCCAGCTCACGGCCGGTGAGGTGGTCCATCTCCACCGCCAGCAGCCGGCCGGCCGGTCCACGGGCCAGGCCGTGCGCCCGGACCGGGGCGTGCGCGGGGTCGACGGTGTGGCAGGCCCCCACCACGGTGACGCTCCAGCCCGAGCGTTCCCCCCGGTCGACGCGGTCGACGTGGTAGGCCAGGACGGCGCCGTCGACGTGCTGGTGCAGGGGCCCCCGCTCGGTCACGGGGAACCACAACCGGTCACCGGAGACGACGTAGAGCGTCGGCAGGACCGCGGGCAGGGCGTCCTGGGTGAACACGACCCTGCCCGCCCCGGACGTCCCCAGCAGCCGGCGGCAGTCCGCGGGCTCCAGGGCCTTGACGGTGTGCATCCCCCGACGATCGACCGGCCGGGGCGGCCCGCGGCAGGGTCGTTGGTCCCGTCCCCCGACCACCGGGGGCGCCGGGGGACGCCCGGGTCACCGGCCGCGGGCCCGGTGGGGCCGGGGCCGGTGACCGCTCAGCACGCCGCGCAGACCCCACCGGGGTGCGGGTGCCGCTGCCAGGACAGGACCGGCCCGCGGTGGTGCGCGGGGTCGGTGGCGTCGTGGACGACGGCCCCGCCCACGACGACGAGGTCGATGCCCACCTGGGGGAGCTGGTCGAGGGGGAACGCCGGGCCCCCCTCGTCGTCCAGGAGGCGTTCGGCCAGGACGCAGACGTCGCCGGCGAACCCCGGGGCCAGCCGCCCCTTCCACTGCTCGGCGTGGTCCTGCCAGGCTCCCGCCGTCGTGAACGCCGCGAGCGCCTGCAGCAGCCCCACGCGCTGCTCGGGGCCGCTGACCTGCCCGGAGGCCCCTTCGCGCAGCACCGCCGAGACGACACCGGCCCGCCAGTCGAAGGAGACGTTGGGCGAGTCCGAGGACGCCGCGGTGGGCACCCCGGCGGACAGGGCCGCGGCGAACGGGGCCTGGTAGGCCGCGCGCTCGGGCCCGACGACGGCCGGCTGGCCGTCGGCGATGAGGGCGCGGATGGCGGGGTTGAGGTTGACCCCGATGCCGTGCTCGGCCATGACCGCCAGGGTCGGCGGCGAGGTGAAGTCGCCGTGGATGACGTAGTGGCGGGCCCGGTTCGTCCGGCTGCCGGCGTCACCGGGGGCCTCCAGGGCGGCGGTGAACGCGGCGACGACGGCGTCGATCGCGGCGTCCCCGGTGGCGTGCACCCCGATCTGGTACCCCGTCTCGTGCACGACGCGGACCATCTCGGCGAGCTGGGCCACCCTGGCGGCCTCGTCCGCGCCCGTCGTGACGAGGCTGCCCCGGCCCCCGCCGACGTACTCCTCGTGCATCCACGCGGTCCGGCTGGCGATGGGCACCCCGTCGGCCCGCAGCTTCACCCCCCGGACGGCGAAGCTGCGGGGGTCCACGTCCCGGGCGGGCACGTTGCCCTGCAGGACGTCGTGCACGCCGGCGACGTCGACCGGGTAGGTGTCGTCGGGGCGGCTGAGCAGGGCGGTGACGCGCAGCGGGAGGGTCCCGGCCCGGGACAGCTCCTCGTACAGCTCCCGGGCGACCGCGCTGATCCCGGGTTCGGTGACGCTGGTGATGCCCAGGGCCACGACGGCGGCCGCGGCGTCCTCGATGGCCTGGCGCTGCTCGTCCCGGGTGAAGGGCGGCACGTGGGCGTTGACCAGGGCCATCGCCGTCTCGCGCAGGACGCCGGTGGGCCGGCCCGAGGGGTCCAGGACGACCTCCCCGCCCGGCGGGACCGGGGTCGAGGCGTCCACCCCGGCCTGGGCCAGGGCCGCGGAGTTCACCCAGAGCTGGTGGTTGGACCAGTCGAGCAGGACCACGGGGTTGTCCGAGGAGACCGCGTCCAGGTCGGCCGCGGTGGGCGCGCGCCCGAGCAGGTCCTCGTTCCAGCCCTTGCCGCGGATCCACCCGCCGGCGGGTGCGGCCGCGACCGCGGTGGCCACGGCGGCCACGGCGGCCTCCACGGTGCCCCCGGCACCGGCCCCGACGTCGATCGTGCGCGGGGGCATGGCCAGCCCGGTGCGCAGCAGGTGCAGGTGGGAGTCGTTGATGCCGGGCAGGGCCGTGCGGCCGGCGAGGTCGACGACCCGGGTGCAGTGGCCGGTGAAGGGGGCCACGCTCTCGTCGTCGCCGACGTGGACGACGACGCCGTCGCGCACCGCCAGGGCGGTCGCCGTCTCGGGTCCGGCACCGTCGAGGGTGAGGACCTGACCGCCGCGCAGCACCAGGTCGGCGGGCCGCCGGTGCGGTGGTGCCGCCTCGGCCGGCGCGGCGGTGCCGGCCACCACGGCCGTGGCCGCGGCGGCACCCAGGAGCACCCCGCGCCGCGGGAGGACGGGGGTCGTGCGGGATTCGGTCGACTCGGCCACGGGATCTCCTTCGACGACGGGCCTCGGAAGCCCGGAGTCCAGCACCGGGGGCAGCACCCAGCATCCGTAGTCGTACGGATGCGGAACGCCACGCCCCGTGGCAGGGGCGGGGCTCAGAGCACGGTCGTCACGAGGGCCGTCGTGAACATGCTGGCGGCCATCGCCCTCCCGCAGACCCGCCCCGCCCCGCGGTCGCGGCGCAGCACCGCCGCCACCAGCCACCCGCCCGCGACGAGGACGGCCAGGACCCCGGTGAGCCCGGTGGTCGCGTGCAGGTGGGCCCCGCCGACGAGCGGGGCGGGGCCGCCGTCCTGGCCGCTCGCGTGGCCGGCGGCCGGCAGCAGCCACAGCAGGGCGGCCGTGGCCAGCAGGTCCAGGGGGACCGGGCTCGGCACCCCGCTGCGGCGGGCGGCCGCCGCGCTCGCCCAGGCCACGGCCCAGCTCGCCAGGGTCAGGACCGGGACGACGGTGAAGGGGACCGCGACCCCGCACCCGTGCAGGAGGCACACCACCATCGCCGCCCCCATGACCACCGCCGCGGTGCGCGCGGTGCGGACCCCGGCCAGCGCGGCGGCCAGCCCGACGAGCCCGGCCACCACGTGCACCGCGGTGAGCGGGGTCACGACGTCACCGCCTCACGGGGCCCGGTGGCAGTGCGCCCCCGCCGACGGGGGCACGTCCAGCGTGGGGTTGCGGTCGAAGAACCCCATGGGCTTGAGCCGGAAACCGGTGTGATCGACCGGCATGATCGGCCAGTCCTCCGGGCGGGGGACGTGGGTGAGCCCGAAGGTGTGCCAGACGACGAGGTCGGTGCCCTCCAGGTCGCGGTCCTGCTCCACGTAGGAGGGCAGGCCGGCCCCGCCGTGGTGCTGGTTGACGAAGTCGCCCGCGGAGTAGCGCTGGGCCGGGTCGAACTGCGTCACCCACAGGTGGTCGGTCGCGAACCCGGCGCGGCGCTGGATGGAGGAGTCGTCGGCGGCCAGCAGGGTCGGCTGCCCCTCGGGGAACAGCGCGTAGGCGACCGGCCGCCCGAGGGCGTTGCGCCGTCCCGGGTTCGAGACGTGCCAGACGCGGGCCTTGGCCGGGTCGGCCTGACGGCGCGCGGCCAGCTCGGTGCGCAGCGGGGTGACCGAGGTGGTGAACGCGTTGCCCCGCGGGTTGTCCGGGCCCACCGGGACGCGCTGGACGTCGATCTCCTCCACGGAGTTCTCGAACCCGTCGACGGCCATGTCCAGGCGGGCGCTGAACAGGTGCTGGTGGTACGGAGCGCCCAGGCCGGGGGCGATCTCGGAGGCGTAGGGGTACCCCTCGCCCGGGTGGGCCGACGTGAACACCACACCGGTCGCCTTGGCCTCGAACTCGATGGTGCCGTCGAGGTAGAGGTACCAGTAGAAGCCGTAGTCGTAGTTGCCGATGGTCGTGAAGAACGACACGACGAGACGGCGCTGACGGCGGACGGTGCTGCTGCCCGCCCACAGGTCGGTGTGCTTGAAGAGGATGCCGTAGTCCTCCTCGTGGATGCAGATCGCGTTCGGCAGGACCCGCGGGTTGCCCTGCTCGTCGGCGATGGTGGCGTCCAGGTAGGTGATCTCGCCGACGCAGTCGCACCCCAGTTCCAGGGCGTTGGCGTAGCGGCCGACGAGGTACTCCCCGGTGTCGAAGTAGTTCTGCCAGGAGCGGACCGGGGAGGGGTCGGCGTAGGGCACGACCATCTCCGCGATCGAGGCGCGGTGGACGATCGGCCGGTCCCGGTCCTGGTCGCGGTCGAAGAAGGAGATCTGGTGCAGCACCAGCCCCTCGCGGGCGTCGAAGCCGACGCGCACGGAGAAGTTCTCCCAGCGCAGCAGGTCGCCCTCGAGGGTGAAGCTGGGGCCTTCGGGCTGGGTGATCGAGATGGGTTTCTGCGTGGTGCGGTACTCACCCCGCACGGCCGGGTCGTCGTAGTTGCCCGACCCCTGCGGGACCGGGACGGCGCCGAGGTCGAGGACCTGGGTGACCTCGTGGGAGATGACGTCCACGTACCCGACGAGCCCGTCGACCGGGTGCGCCCAGGCGAGGTCGCCGGGGTGCTCCTGGACGAAGGCCAGTCCGCGCAGGATGCGCCGGCCGACCTCCTCGGGGTACTCGTACACGCCGGCCGACAGGGGCGCGACGCGGACGGTGGCGACGTCGAGGTCGCGGGCGGCGAGCGCGGCCAGCCACCGCTCGTCGGTGGCCAGCAACCGCTCGACGAGCTCGAACTCCTCGTCCAGGACGGGCAGCTGGCCGTCGACGGCGGCGTCGAGGTCGACGGTGCGCAGGACCGACCTCGCGGTGAGGTCGACCAGGACGTCCTTGGCCGCGACGGCCCGCACGTCGTGCAGCAGGGCCCGTGCGCGACGTGGGGGGCGTCCGGCGGACAGCTCCGCCTTCGTGGGCTCCTCGAGCCCGACGTAGGTGAAGCGCGTGGAGTCCTGGACGAGACCGGCCCCGTCCAGCACCTCGCGGACGGCGGTGATCTCGTCGGCGGTCAACGAGGACAGCGGGTGGCCCGTGCTCATGGAACTCCTCCGTTGGTCTCCATCGGGAGACGCAAAGCCTAGGACACGACCGGCCGTCCTGGGAAGACCTCGACGGGGGATCGGGCGGTCGCCGCGTCAGCCGGGTCAGCGGGTGAGCTGGGTGAGCTGGGCGTCCAGCGCCGCGCGCTGCTGGTCCACGCTGAGCAGGGGCCGGTCGGCCACCACGAAGGTCTGCGCCCCCATGAGGA
The DNA here is from genome assembly GCF_041276425.1 of Kineococcus halophytocola. NCBI lineage: Bacteria > Bacillati > Actinomycetota > Actinomycetes > Kineosporiales > Kineosporiaceae > Kineococcus > Kineococcus halophytocola. The sequence goes on from NZ_JBGFTU010000006.1 coordinate 35,111, forward strand.
AGGCCAGGAGCTGCCCCGCGGCGACGTCGACGTCGACCGTCCCGGCGATCTCCCCCTCCTCCCGCGCCTCCCCCAGCCACCGCGCGACCTCCCCGCGCCACTCGTGCAGGGTCGCGGCGTTGACGCGGGCGAAGCGGTCGTCGGCCACGGTGCGCCCCCAGAACGAGACCGCGATGCGCGCCTCCAGCACCCGCGTCTCGTCCAGCGGCAGGACCTCCAGGCAGAAGGCCCGCAGCGCCGCCAGCCCGCGCCGGTCCCCGACCGCCGCCCGCACCCGCTCGTTCGTCTGGGAGTACACGTACTCGAAGGAGGCCTGCAGGAGGTCGTCCTTGCTCGCGAAGTACCGGTTCAGGGCCCCGTTGGCGTACCCGGCCTCGGCGGCGACGACCCGCATGGTCACCGAGTCCAGGCCGTGGCGGGCCACGAGGCGCCACGTGACGTGGATGATCTCGCGCCGGCGCGCGGCGTGGTCGACGAGGCGGGGCATGACGTGGGGACGCTAGCAGCGGGACGGGCCGGGACGGGCCGGGAGCCCCCGGGGCCCGGGGGCTTCCCTGGGAGTCGGCTGCACGCCGCGCGCTCCCGGTGGCGCGGCGCCGGGGACGAGCCGATCCTCGAAGGCGTGACCGAGCAGATGGAAACCACCGCGGCGAGCGCGCCCACGACGAACGACGCCGGCATCCCCGTCGCCAGCGACGAGCACTCCCTGACCCAGGGTCCCGGGGGCGGGATCCTGCTGCACGACGCCTACCTCATCGAGAAGATGGCCCAGTTCAACCGCGAGCGCGTGCCCGAGCGCGTCGTGCACGCCAAGGGCGGCGGGGCCTTCGGGGAGTTCCGCGTCACGGGGGACGTCTCGGCCCACACCCGGGCCGCGCTGTTCCAGCCGGGTACCACGACCCCCGTCCTGGCCCGGTTCTCCACCGTGGCCGGTGAGTCCGGCACGCCCGACACCTGGCGCGACCCCCGCGGCTTCTCCCTGAAGTTCTACACGACCGAGGGCAACTACGACCTCGTCGGGAACAACACCCCGGTGTTCTTCGTCAAGGACCCGATGAAGTTCCAGGACTTCATCCGCTCGCAGAAGCGGCGCGCCGACAACCACCTGCGCGACCACGACATGCAGTGGGACTTCTGGACCCTCTCGCCGGAGTCCGCGCACCAGGTGACGTGGCTGATGGGCGACCGGGGCATCCCGCGCACGTGGCGTCACATGAACGGCTACGGGTCGCACACCTTCCAGTGGATCAACGCCGAGGGGAAGCGCACCTGGGTGAAGTACACGTTCAAGACCGACCAGGGCAACGAGTTCTTCACCCAGGACGAGGCCGACCAGATGGCCTCGATCGACACCGACTACCACATCCGCGACCTGAGCGAGCACATCCGCGACGGGGAGTTCCCCTCGTGGACCCTGTACGTGCAGCTCATGCCCGACGAGGACGCCGCCGACTACCGCTTCAACCCCTTCGACGTCACGAAGGTGTGGCCGCACAGCGACTACCCGCTGCACGAGGTCGGCAAGCTCACCCTGAACCGCAACCCGCAGAACTACTTCGCCGAGATCGAGCAGGCGGCCTTCGAGCCGTCGAACATGGTCCCCGGCATCGGGGTGAGCCCGGACAAGATGCTGCTGGGCCGCATGTTCAGCTACGCCGACGCGCACCGCTACCGCATCGGGGCGAACTACGCCCAGCTCCCGGTCAACCAGGCGCAGTCCCCGGTGAACAGCTACGCCAAGGACGGCGCGATGCGCTACAGCAACCCCGGCGACCCGGTCTACGCGCCGAACTCCTACGGCGGCCCGGTCGCCGACGCCGAGCGGGCCGGGCACACCGGCCGCTGGGACGGTGGCGGCGAACCCGTCCGCGCCGCCTACGTCCAGCACCCGCAGGACGACGACTGGGGGCAGGCCGGGTCCCTGGTGCGCGATGTGATGGACGACGCGGCCCGCGAGCGCTTCGTGGACAACGTCGTGGGGCACCTGCTGAACGGGGTCAGCGACCAGGTCCTCACCCGCGCGTTCGCCTACTGGGACGCCGTGGACGCCGGGATCGGCCGGCGCATCCGCGAGGGCGTGTCCGCCAAGCAGGACCTGGTGGACCCCAAGGCGGAGAACCAGGGGAACCCCGCGCGCAGCGGGGCGCAGCACAAGGCCTGACCCACCGGTCGGTCGTTCCCCGGGCGGGAGTCCGTCGTGGACCGCGACGGACCCCCACCCGGGGAGCAGCCGCTCCCCCGCCCGCCGGGCACGATGGACGGGGCCGTCGGCGGTGACCCGGTCCTCCATCAGGGAACCTGACGAACCGGTGGGGCCCGGAGTCTTGTGCGGACACGCCTCCGCGTGCTGAACTCGTCCGGGTCCCCGGGTCCGGGAACCGTCCCCCGCAGTCGTCCGCAGTCGTCCGCAGTCGTCGCCGGCCGTCGGTCGACGCGCCGTTCCGCGGTGCGGGTGGCGGCGGGGCCGCTGAGCGTCGCCGAGGCTCCGGGCCACCTCCCGACCCCGCCGGTCCCACCCCGTCGACCAGATCGGAAGTCCTGTGTCCCCGCAGCACCCCGGTGTCCTCGCCGACCTCGCCCTGTTCAGCGGCGCCCCGCAGATCGACCACTTCGGCCGGATGGCCGAGCTCGTCACCACCCGGGCCGTGGCACCCTCCTCCCACCCCCGCCCCTGGCCGGAGGGGGAACGGGTGGACCTGCCCGGCACCTTCTCCTTCGCCGGGGACGAGCACGACGTGCAGGAGTTCCTCGACGAGACCGAGACGTCCGCCGTCCTCGTCCTGCACGAGGGCCGCGTCGTCCACGAGCGGTACTTCCGCACCGGCGGGCCGGACGTCCCGTGGTTGTCGATGTCGGTGGCGAAGAGCTTCGTGGGCACCCTCGTCGGCATCGCCGTCGCCGAGGGCGCAATCCGCGACGTCGAGGACCCGATCAGCGACTACGTCCCCGTCGACCCCGGCTCCGCCTACGACGGTGTGCCGATCCGCAGCGTCCTGCAGATGTCCTCGGGTGCGGTGTGGAACGAGGACTACAGCGACCCCGAGGCCGACGCGCTGCGCCTGGCCCGGGCCACGTCCGGGCAGGAGGGGAACCTGGACACGGTCGTCGCCACGCTGGGACGGGAGCGGGAACCCGACACCCTGTGCCGCTACAACTCTTGCGACACGCAGGCCCTCGCCTCCCTGCTGCGGCACGCCACCGGCCGGCACCTCGCCGACTACCTGCAGGAGAAGCTCTGCGAACCCCTGGGGTTCCAGCACGAGGGGGCGTGGGTCGTCGACCCGAGCGGCATCGAGATGGGTTTCGCCGGCCTGAACCTCGTCGCCCGCGACTACGCCCGCCTCGGTGAGCTGTACCGCAACGACGGGGCCGTCGACGGGGTGCAGGTCGTCCCGGCGGAGTGGGTCCGCGCCGCCACCACCTCGTCGCTGCCGCACCTGGAGGCGGGCAGGGTCGTCGTGGGGGGCGGGACCACGCCCGAGGGGTACGGCTACCAGTGGTGGCTGCCGGCGGGCGAGCGCGAGGAGTGGATGGCCGCGGGCGTCTACAACCAGTACGTCTACGTCGACCCGGCGAACGCGGTCACCGTGGTGAAGCTGTCCGCGAACCGCAAGTTCGGCACGGCGGACGACGAGAGCGCCCACCACGAGGCGCAGTCGCTGGAACTGCTGCGGGCGATCGCGCGCAGCTTCGACTGAGGTCCACCCCTCCTCGCGCAGCCGCCGCGACGAGGCGGGACCCGGGCCGCGGGCCCCGGCGGGAACGTTCCCGCCGGGGCCCGCGCACGTCGCCGGACGGTCTCAGCCGGCCCGTCCCTGGGCCAGGTCGAGGGCGATGTCGACCAGCAGGTCCTCCTGCCCGCCCACCAGACCGCGCCGGCCCACCTCCACCAGCACGTCGCGGGCGTCGAGGCCGAACCCGGCCGCCGCACGCTCGGCGTGGCGCAGGAAGCTGGAGCACACCCCGGCGAAACCGAGCGTGAGCGTCTCCCGGTCCACCTGCACGGGCCGGTCGGGCAACGGCCGGACGAGGTCGTCGGCCGCGTCCTGGAGGGCGAAGAGGTCGGCCGGGTGCTCCAGGCCCGCGAGCGAGGCGGCGGCGACGAACGGTTCGACGGGGGTGTTCCCCGCCCCCGCCCCCAGGCCCGCGAGCGAGGCGTCCACCCGGATCGCCCCGGCCTCGACGGCCACGAGGGAGTTCGCCACGGCCAGCGGGAGGTTCTGGTGGGCGTGGATCCCGATCTGCGTGCCCGGGTCCAGCTCGTCGCGGTAGGCCCGGACCCGGCGGCGCACGTCGTCCATGCCCAGCTCGCGCGCCGCGGCGATGTGCTGGGCCGCCACGTCGGCCTCCGTGCAGTGCGTGGCGACCCGCACCGCCCTGGCCCCGGCCGAGAAGGCGTCGCGCAGGTCGCGCACGGTGCCGATGCCGGGCAGCACCAGCGTCGTCAGCCGGGCCCGCTGCACCACCTCGGCGGCGGCCTGGATCCACTCCAGGCCCCGGCGCTGCCGGCCCCGTAGGTGAGGCTGGCCCCGGCCAGGCCGTCCCCGTGGGCCACCTCGATGCCGTCGACCCCGGCGGCGTCGAGGGCGGCGGCGACGCGGCGCAACCGCTGCGGGTCGATGCGGTGCCGCAGGGCGTGCATCCCGTCCCGCAGGGTCACGTCCTGCAGGAAGTAGTCCGCGCTCACCCGGCCACCCCCACGGTGCGCGCGGCGAACCGCTCGGCGACCCGCAGCGCGGCCGAGGTCATGATGTCGAGGTTGCCGGCGTAGGCGGGCAGGTACTGCCCGGCCCCCTCCACCTCCAGGTAGACCCGGACGCAGGTCAGCCGCTGGTCCCCGGCGTCGGGGACGAGCGTCCCGACGTCCTCGCCGGGGTCGAGGTCGTCGAACTGGACGGGCTGCTTCAGGCGGTAGCCGGGCACGTACTCGGCGACCTCGCGCACCACGTCCCCGGACGGCGGTCGCGACGGAGGCCCGGCCGGCCTCGTCCGGGGTGGGGATCAGGCACAGCACGGTGTCCCGCATGACCAGGGGCGGTTCGGCGGGGTTGAGCACGATGATCGCCTTGCCCCGTTCGGCCCCACCCACCTGCTCGATCGCGCGGGCGGTGGTCTCGGTGAACTCGTCGATGTTCGCCCGGGTGCCGGGCCCGGCGGACCGGGAGGCGATGGAGGCGACGATCTCGGCGTAGCGGACCCTGGTGAGGGCCGCGACGGCCGCCACGACCGGGATGGTCGCCTGCCCGCCGCAGGTGACCATGTTCACGTCCGGCGCGTCGAGGTTGACCACGGGCACGACGTACGGGCCGAGGGCGGCGGGCGTCAGGTCCACGAGCTGCTTGCCGTACGGCTCCAGCGCCCGGGCGTTGTCGCGGTGGGCCGAGGCCGAGGTGGCGTCGAACACGATCCGGACGTCGTCGAAGCACTCGTGCGCGATGAGCCCGGCGACGCCGTCGGAGGTGGTCGCGATGCCCAGCCGCCGGGCCCGGGCCAGCCCGTCGGAGTCGGGGTCGACCCCCACGAGGAGGGCCGTCTCCAGGGACGTCGACAGGCGCAGCACCTTGAACAGCAGGTCGGTCCCGATGTTGCCGGACCCGATGATCGCGACCCGGGTGCGGCGGGGGTCCTCCCCGGCCGGGCCGCTCACGCCGCTCCCCCGCCGGCGAACGTGACCTCGACGTCGCCGACGCCGGTGACGACGGCGCGGAACACGTCCCCCGCACGGGCCGCGACGACCGGGCCGAGCGCGCCGGACAGGACGACCTCGCCGGCCCGCAGCGGGTCGCCCAGGTCGATCGCGGTGCCGGCCAGCCACGCCAGCGCGGCCAGAGGGCTGCCGAGGCAGTCGCTGCCCCGGCCCGTGGAGACCTCCGCACCGTCGCGGGTCATGGTCATCCGCACCGCAGTCAGGTCCAGGTCGTCCAGGGGCCTGGCCGGTCCGAGGACCGCGGCCCCGAAGGAGGCGTTGTCGGCGACGGTGTCCACGAAGGTGATGTCCCAGTCCTCGATGCGGCTGTCGACGATCTCCAGCGCGGGCAGCACCGCCCGCACGTGCGCCGCCACCGACCCGGCGTCCACCGCCGTGGTGACGTCCCGGTCCAGGACGAACGCGACCTCGGCCTCCACCCGGGGCTGCAGGAACCCGCCGAGGGGCAGGCGCGCGCCGCTGGGGTGGCCGCTGTCGGAGAAGAGGGTCCCGTAGTCGGGGCGGTCGACCTCCTGTGGCACGGCCTGCCCGCGCAGCTGCCGAACACGCGGGTGGTCCTGGCCCACGCGGGCGGGGCGCTGCCGATGCTCGCCGGGCGGCTGCTGACGCTGTGCGAGGCGGACTGGGTGCCCCACGACGGCGTGGACGAGGAGTCCGTGCGCCGGGGGCTGCGGGCCTTCTACTACGACACGGCCATCTCCGGGACCGCCCAGGCGATGGGGCCCCTCACGGGGGTCACCGACACCGACCACATCGTCTACGGCTCCGACTTCGGCGCGCCGTGCGCCAGTGCCGGGGTCCTCGAACGCACCATCGAGGACCTCTTCGGGACCGGTGCGGTCCCGGGGTCGGTGCCCCCGAGCGTGCGCGGGAACGGGGCCCGGGTCTTCCCCCGGGTGCTGGCCCGGCTCGGCCGGGGCTGATCCCGCCCGGCCCGCGGGGGCGCCTCAGCGGACGTCGGCCGTCCACGCCGCCGTCGTCATGGCGCTGTCGGCCCGCCAGCGCGCGATGGCGCCCAGCAGGTCCGTGCGCCGCTGCCGGTGTCCGGGGTCGTCCCAGAGGTTCTGCAGCTCCCCCGGGTCGGCCTCGAGGTCGAACAGTTGACCCTCGTCGGGGTCGAGGTACTCCACCAGCTTGAACCGGTCCCGGCGGACCATGGTCATCAGCGCCGTCCCGGACAGGATCCGGTCGCGCGCGTGCTCGGAGAAGACGTGCTCGCGCCCGGCGTACGGTTCCCCGCGCAGGGCCGGGACGAGCGAGCGCGCCTCCATCCAGCCGGGGACCGGCAGACCGGCCAGTTCCAGCAGCGTCGGGGCGAGGTCGAAGTGGGAGGTGAGCCCGTCGAGCACCTGGCCCGGGGCGACGCGACCGGGGCCCCACACGAGGCACGGCACGTGGACGCTGCCCTCGTACATCGACCACTTCTGGCTCAGCCCGTGGTCGCCCAGGGCGTCGCCGTGGTCGGAGGTGAACACGATCACCGTGTCCTCCAGCACGCCGCGCGCCTCCAGCGCCGCCCGCAGGGCCCCGACCTGCTCGTCGATCATCGTGACGTTGGCCAGGTAGTGCCGCCGCTGCCGGCGGGCCTGCTCGTCGGTGGGGTCGGGCAGGTGCACGACGGCGTCGTGGTCGACGTCGAGGTGCTGGCGGCGCAGGTCGCGCAGCGCGCTGGGCAGGGTCGCCACGTCGTGCGCGGTCCGCGAGGGCATCGGGACGTCCCGGTCGCGGTAGGCGTCCAGGGCCTGCGGGGTGGGGTCGTACGGCGGGTGCGGGCCGGGGAACCCCACCTGCAGGAAGAACGGGCCGGTGCCCCGCCACCGCTGCAGCCACATCGCGGCCAGGTCGCCGACGAAGGTGTCGGCGTGCAGGTCCGCCGGCGGTTCCCACTCGAACGCGCCGAGCCGGTCGGCGTAGTCCTCGCGCTCGGCGTAGGTGACGCGGCTGGGTTTGCGCACCCCGCGCGCCCACAGCGCCTTGTCCCAGGTGTCGAGGTAGAACGGCAGCCGCGGGGTGTCGCGGTCCTTGTTCTCCACGACGTGCCGTTCGTGGAAACCCACCGACGCCTCGTAGGGGTAGGTGTGCATCTTGCCGACGTTGACGCAGTGGTACCCGGCGTCGGCGAAGCGCTCCACCCACGAGTGGTGCCAGGGTTCGTCGTTGCGCAGCACCCCGGTGGTGTGCGGGAACAGGCCGGAGAACAGGCTGGCCCGGCTGGGCGCGCACGAGGGCGAGGTGACGTAGCAGTTCGTGAACGCCGTGCCCTCGCGCACCAGCCGGTCCAGGTGCGGGGTGTCGACGTGGTCGTGGCCGAGCGCAGCGATGGTGTCGAACCGCTGCTGGTCGGTCATGACGAGCACGACGTTGGGCCCGGGCGGGGCGTCGCCGGCCCGGGTCGGGCCGGGCAACCGGCTGGCGCTCACGGGGTCCTCCTCAGGTGGTGGTGCGGGGTGCGGGGACGTCGCCGTGGACGTCGCCGTGGACGTTCCGGGCCGGGTCCCCGGTCTCGATCCCGGTCCCGGTCCCGGTCTCCAGTTCGGCCTCCAGCTCGGCGACCGTCAGTTCCAGCCAGGCGATGTAGGCCGCCGTGGAGGCGTACCCGCGGGCGTGGGACAGGAACTGGATCCTGCGCACCCAGGCCGGGTCCAGCTCCGGGATGGGGTCCAGCTCACCGGCCGAGGCGCCGGTCTCCCCCTCGACCTGCTTCTGCTGCCGCCGGTACTGCAGTTCCCGGCGCGCCACGTCCAGGGCGATGTCGCGGCCGAACTGCCCGGCGTGGGCGAACTTGACGACGAAGTCGGGGTCCATCGGCCGCGGCGAGGGCTCGTGCGGGGCCCGGGCCCAGCGCAGGAGCTCCTCGCGGCCGGCCACGGTCAGCCGGTACACCTTGGCGTCGGGGGCGTTGTCCCGCTCGCTGGTCTCCCACTCCAGGTACCCGGCCTCCTCCAGCTTGGTCAGCGACCGGTAGATCGAGGTCATCGAGGCCCGGATCCCGACGAACTGCCCGCCGTGGACCACGGCGCCGCGCAGGTCGTAGCCGGAGGAGGGCCGGCGGGCGAGCATGCTCAGCAGGTACCAGTCGAGGGTGTTCACGGTGCGTCGTCCTCCGGGGCGGTCCAGGGCGTCGCGCGACGCCTCGAGCGTCAACTCTGCACCCCCGCCCGGTCCCGGACCTCGGCCAGGTGCCGGGCGAACGCCTCCGCCAGCGGGTCCCCCTGCTCCCGCAGGAGGTCCAGCAACCGCTCGCGCATCCCCTCCAGCTCCTGCCGCGCGGCGGGGACGTCCACCAGGTCGTGCACGCTGTCGGGGTCGGTGCGCCGGTCGAACAGCTCCTCGGGACTGCGCCGCAGGTAGGTGCGGACCCGTTCGGCCACCGCCGGGTCGGTCGCGGCGGCCTCCTGCATCGCCGTCCACGTCCGCCCCCACATGCTCTCGGCGCGGTAGTCCAGGTCCTGGCTCGTCCAGGGGTTCCACACGTAGCTGTGCGTGGCCGTGTGCAGGGCGCGCATCTCGTAGCGGGTGCCGGCGGAGGTGGCGTGGAACGAGGTCGTGATCTGCGGGCGCAGGGCGGAGCGGTCCCCGCCGGTGACCAGCGGCAGCAGGTCGACGCCGTCCAGCCCCTCCGGCGCGTCGGCCCCCACGGCCGCGCACAGGGTGGGCACCAGGTCCAGCGTGCTGACGAAACCTCCCCCGACCCGGGGCTGGGCCCGGGGCCGGGTGGGGTCCAGGACGACCAGCGGCGTCCGGGTGGACTGGTGGTAGCAGTTCGCCTTGGCGAACGGCAGGGGCATGCCGTGGTCGGAGGTGAACACGACGATCGTGTCCTGCGCCTGCCCGCTCGCCCCCAGCTCGGCCAGCAGGGCCCCCACCACGTCGTCCAGCCGCCGCACGGAGGAGTGGTACTCGGCGATCTCCCGGCGCACCTCGGGCAGGTCCGGCAGGTGGCCGGGGACGTCCACCTCGGCGGGGGTGAACGTGCGCGAGGGGGCGGGGAACTCCTCCCGGACCGCCTCGGGGTAGAACTCCCGCTCCTCGTCGCTGCCGGCGAAGGGGCGGTGCGGGTCGTGGGCGTTGGCCAGCAGGAACCACGGCCGACCGGCGCTGCGCGCCCAGAACTCCCCCGCGGCCGCCGCGTACGCCGCCGCGTCCCGGCCGTCGGCGAGGTCGCGGCGACCGCGCACGTAGTCCCAGCCGAAGCGGGTCTCGGGCTGGACGTGCTCGACCTTGCCGAGGATCCCGCAGGAGAACCCCAGCGGCCGCAGGGCGTCGGTCAGGACCGGCACCCCGTCGGCGATGGGCTCGAAACCCCGCGACCCGTTGCGGTGCGGGAGCAGGCCGGTCAGCATGGCCGACCGGCTCGGCTGGCACACCGCGACCGCGACGTGGGCCTCCTCGAAGACGACGCCGCGGGCGGCGAGGTCGTCCAGGTGGGGGGTGAGTCCCGCGACCCCGCCCAGGGACCCGGTGGAGTCGGCCGCGAGGTCGTCGCAGGTGATGAGCAGGACGTTGGGACTCACCGGGTCACCCCTTCGCCGGCGCCTGGTCGGGCACGCGCAGCGCGTTCAGCGGGGCCTGGGCGTGCCAGGAAACGGGGACGGCGCCGTTGTCCACCCGCAGGCGTTCGGCGAGGTCGTCGGCGGCCTCGGTGCGCCCGGTGCGCCGCAGGTAGGCCTCGAACTCCACCGGGTTGCTGTACAGGGTCGGTCCCTGCTGCAGGGAGATCTGCATCGGGTCCGGCAGCGCGCCCGGGGTCCCGGCGTAGCGGTGCCACCACTCCAGCAGCCGGGAGCGCATCTGCGCCAGCAGGTCCGGGTCCTTCTCGGCCAGGTTCTGCGTGCAGTGCGGGTCGTCGCGCAGGTCCCACACGGACTCCCACTCGGCCATGAACGACCCCGGGTGGTAGGTGCGGGTGTACATGTGGGTCGCCGTCCGCACCGAGCGCTGGAAGGTGTGCGCCCCCTGGCCCAGCACGAGGTAGTCGCGGCCCTCCTGCTCCTGCCCGCGCAGCAGCGGCGCGAAGGACTCCCCCTGCCACTTGGCCGGGACCTCCTCGACGCCGAGCAGGTCCAGGACCGTCGGGGCGAAGTCGATGTTGTAGAGCAGGTCCGCGTGGTGGCGCACCGCGGCGTCCTCGGTCACCCCGGGCCAGAACACGACCATGGGGATGTGGTTGACGGCCTCGCTGGCCAGGCCGTGCTCGGCGTAGGAACCCTGCTCCCCGAAGGACTCGCCGTGGTCGGCGGAGACGACGATGGCGACCTCCTCGGAGATCCCCATCTCCTCCAGGGCCGCGAGCAGCCGGCCGAAGTGGTGGTCCCAGTACATGACGGCGCCGTCGTAGCCGTTGATGAGGTGCTCGAAGTCGGCGCGGTTCGCCACCTGGTCGGGCATGTTGTGCGGCACCCGCGAGGACCGGGGGGCTCCGGCGTAGTGCAGGTCCAGCGCCGAGCGGGGACCGTAGACCTGCGCGTGCTCGGCGATCGTCGCCTCGTCCGGCCAGGCCGGGGCCGGTCCGCTGGCGGCGGCCTTCTCGGTCCACTCCGCCGGGTGCAGGTAGTCGGTGTGCGGGTCCCAGTAGGTGACGTGCAGGTACCAGTCCTCGGTGTCGCGGTGGCGGGCGATCCACTCGATCGCGGTGTCGGTGACCGCGTCGGCCGGTTCGTCGCCGATGTCCGGGGTCGTCTGGAGGGTCTCCAGGAAACCGGCGTTGAAGTGGTACGCGCGGTGCCGTTCGGCGAAGGAGGACAGGCTGGCCGTCCGGTAACCCCGGGCGACGAGGGCCTGCGGCAGGCTGGGCCGGCCGGCCTCGGGGCGGTGCCCGTGGTCCAGGCGGAACCGGGCGGAGTCCCCGGCGTGCCCGACGACGCCGTTGGTGATGCCGAACTGGCCGGAGTACAGGGCGGTGCGCGAGGGCAGGCACGGGGAGTCGGAGCAGAAGTAGTTGTCGAACCGCACCGAGCGCTCGGCCAGGCGGTCCAGGTTCGGCGTGGTCGGCCGCTGGTAGCCGTAGCACCCGGTGTGGTCCGGGCGCAGGCTGTCGACGTCGACGTAGATGATCTTCACGGTGCTTCTCCCGGCGGGTGGGTCGGTCAGGCGGACTGGGCCAGGGCGCGGCGTTCCTCGCGCCGCAGCCGTTGCGCGGCGGGGTCGGGGACGGGGGCCGACATGAGCAGCTTGCGGGTGTACGGGTGGCGCGGGTCGGCCGTGACCTGCTCGGCCCGGCCGTGCTCCACGACGTCCCCCCGGTACAGGACCATGACGTTGTGGCTCACGTGCCGCACCACCCCGAGGTCGTGGGAGACGAACAGGTACGCGACACCGGTGTTCTCCTGGATCTCGGTGAACAGCTCCAGCACCCGGGCCTGGGTCGTGAGGTCGAGCGCGGAGACGGGTTCGTCGCACACGATGAGCCGCGGCCCGAGCGCGATGGCGCGGGCGATGGCGATGCGCTGGCGCTGACCGCCGGAGAACTCCCGGGGCAGGCGGTGGGCCGCGTCGGCGGGCAGGTGGACCCGGTCCAGCAGGGCCCCGACCCGGCGGCGCGCCTCCTGCGCGTCCGTCCCGGCCGCGGTCAGGGGTTCGGTGAGGATCGACTCGATGGTCATCGAGGGGTTCAGCGAGGTGTAGGGGTCCTGGAAGACGACCTGCACGTCCTGCGACAGCCGGCGCCGCTCGGCGCGGCCGGCGCGGGTGATGTCCCTGCCGTCGAAGCGGACGGTGCCGGCGCTGACCGGCACCAGCCCCAGGACGGCCCGCCCGATCGTCGTCTTGCCCGAGCCGGACTCCCCCACCAGCCCCAGGGTCTCCCCGGGGCGGATGACGAACGAGACGTCCCGGAGCACCCGGTTGGGCTTGGCCCGGAACCCCCGTCCGGGGAAGTCGACGCACAGCCGCTCGACCTCCAGCAGCGGTTCGTTGCGCACCACGTCCATCAGCGGGCCTCCGCACCATCGGCCGCGGGCACCCGCAGCACGTCGTCGTCGAACGGGTAGGGACGGGCCGGGCCGTCCTCGACCATGGAGTCGAGCAGGGTCCGGGTGTAGGGGTGCCGCGGCCGGGCGAACAGGTCCTCCACCGCGCCGGTCTCCACGATGCGCCCGTGCTGCATGACCGCGACGCGGTCGCAGATGTCGGCGACCACCCCGAAGTTGTGGGTGACCAGGACGATGCCCATCCCGAACTCGGCCTGCAGGTCGCGCAGCAGGTCCAGCACCTCGGCCTGCACCGTCACGTCGAGCGCCGTGGTGGGCTCGTCGGCGATGAGCAGCTTGGGCTTGCACGAGATCGCCCCGGCGATGAGGACGCGCTGGGCCATGCCGCCGGAGATCTCGTGGGCGTAGGAGTCGAACGTCCGGGCCGGGTCGGGGATGCCCACCCGGGCCAGCAGGGCCAGCGCGCGCTCCTTGGCCTCGCGCCGGCTGATCCCCAGGTGCAGCCGCATGGGCGTCGTCAGCTGGTAGCCGATCTTGAAGGCCGGGTCCAGGTTGCTGAGGGGTTCCTGCGGGATGTACGCCAGGTCGGTGCCGCGCAGCGCCCCGTGCTGGCCGGGGGTCAACCCGGTGAGGTCGGTCCCCCGGAAGTCGATGCTGCCGGCGCTGACCCGGCCCCCCTCGGGCAGCAGGCCCAGGACGGCGAAGGCGGTCTGCGTCTTGCCCGACCCCGATTCCCCGACCAGGCCGAGGACCTCACCGGAGTCGACGTGCAGGTCCACCCCGTGCACGACGGTCTTGTCGCCGCCGTCGCCCTGGGCGTAGGCGACCTGCAGGCCGCGCACCGTCAGCAGGTCCCCGGTCGCGGTGTCCAGCGCGGAACCCTCCTCCGCCTGCTCCGGCAGCACGACCGTGGCCGGGCCCGCCGCCGCGGCCGCGGCGCGCGCCCGGCGCCGGGAGGGCCCGGTCGCGGTGCCGCGGTCCTCCAGCGCGTCGCGCAGGGCGTTGGACAGCAGCATGAGGGAGGCGCAGACGAGGCCGACGAGCAGCGCCGGCCACAGCACCAGCAGCGGGGCGATCGACAGCTTGCGGAAACCCTCGCTGATCATCGCGCCCCAGGACGGGACGGACTTGTCGCCCACCCCGAGGAACTGCAGACCGGCCTGCACGGCGATGGCGATGCCGGCGACGCGGGCGCACTGGATGATGATCGGGGCCCGGACCACGGTCAGGACGTGCCGGCCGACGATGCGGGCGTCGGACAGGCCCGAGACGCGGGCGGCGTCGACGTACAGCTCCCCGCGCACCGCCTGCACGGCCCCGCGGACGATCCGGAAGAAGCCGGGGGTGAGCATGACCCCGAACACGGTCATGGCGATCCACGTCGAGGGCCCGGCGACGGCCCGCACGGCGAGCAGGACGACGATGGCGGGCAGCGCCTGGAGCATGCTGGTCACCCAGCTGGCCCCGGTGTCGAACCGGCCGGCGTGGTATCCGGCCAGCAGTCCGCTGGAGACCCCCAGAACGGCCGAGACGGCCGTGGCCAGGAGCGCACCGAGGAGGTTGACCTGCCCGCCCCAGACGAGGCGGCTCAGGACGTCGCGGCCGCTGGAGTCGGTGCCCAGCAGGTGCTCCGCGCCGGGGGACTGCAACGTGCCGAACAGGTCGATGGCGTCGGGGTCGGCCAGCGGCAGCACCGGGGCCAGCGCGACGACGACGGCGACCACGGCCAGGACGACGGCGGCGACGACGCCCAGCGGGTTGGCCGTGAACCGGCGCAGCGCACCGGAGCTGGGCCGGCGCAGGCGGCCGGGGTCCGGGGCGGTCGGCGTGGCCGAGGACCCGGGCACCAGGACGGGGTTCTGCGGGGTGCTCATGCGAGCCTCGCCTTCGGGTTGAGCCATGCGACGACCAGGTCGACGACCAGGTTGACGAGCACGACGATCGTGACGGCGGCGACGATGACCCCCATGACCAGCGGGAGGTCGCCCCGGGAGGTGTTGGTGACGGCCAGCGTCCCCAGCCCCGGCAGCGCGAAGACCTGCTCGACGACCACGGACCCGCCGAGCAGACCCACGAACTGCAGGCCGAGCATCGTGAACCCCGTGGTGGAGGAGTTGCGCAGCACGCTGGTCAGGACGATGCGGCGCTGGGACAGGCCGCGGCTGCGCAGGGTGCGCACGTAGTCCTGGCGCAGGACGCCGATGGCGGCGCTGCGGACCTGCTGGGCGACACCGGCGACGGCACCGATGCTCAGGGCCGTGACGGGCAGCACGAGGGTGGCCGCCCAGGCGTACAGCGACCGTTCCGGGGAGACGTAGCCCACGGCGGGGAACAGCGCGAGCTGCACCCCGAGCAGGGTCGCCAGGAACACCCCGACCAGGAAGTTCGGGACGGCGTCGGCCAGGGTCGACAGGACCTGGAACGTGCGGTCGAGCCAGCCGCGGCGCACCGCGCACAGCAGGCCGATGGTGAACGCCACCACGCCGCTGACGACGATGACGGGCAGCAGCACGCTCAGGGACACCGGCAGGGCGTCGGCCACGGCCTCGGTGACGCCCTGGGAGGTGAACCAGGACCGGCCCAGGTCGCCCTGCAGGGCCCCCAGGAGCCAGTTCCAGTACTGCACCAGGACGGGCTGGTCCAGGCCGAGGTCGGCGTTGAGCTGGGTGATCTGCTCGGGGGTCGCCGCGTCCCCGAGGACGTTGCGGGCGGTGTCGCCGCCGGCGGCGAGGGTGAGCAGCACGAAGGCGAAGAAGGTGATGGCGAACAGGAGCACCACGGCCGAGACCAGGCGGCGCAGCACGTAGGGGATCATGGGCTTCCCATCATCGTCGAGGGGTCGTCGTGGGTGGGTGCGGGTCAGTCGGCGGGCGCGAAGTTGTAGACGGCCGGGACCGCCTGCCGCGACTGCGGGGAGACGTCGACGCTGCGCGCGTGCAGGTAGAAGGTGTTCGGCCGGTAGAACGGGGCGAACCAGACGTTCTCCACCAGGAAGGTGTTCAGCTCCTCCGCCGCCCCGACGTCGCCCCGCTGGTAGCGGTCGATGCGGTCGGCCACCACGGGGTCGCCCACCTTGAACGGGTTCCAGGAGGCCTTCTCGGCGATGAAGTTGGCCATCTGCCGCCAGGTGCCCTGCATGGCGAGGGAGAAGTAGGCGACCGACGCCTCGGCCTTCTGCAGGTTGGGGATGAGTTCCTGCGAAGCCCACTCCTGGCGCCGGGCCCGGACCCCGACGCTGCTCCAGTTCGCGATGACCGAGTCGATGATGGCGGGGTCGTACCCGCTGGAGACCGGGAAGTCCACCTCCAGGTCGGTGTACCCCGCGTCGGCGAGCAGGCCACGGGCCTCGTCGGGGTCGTAGGGGAACGCGTCGTCGTACTCGGGCAGGTAGCCGTCGTCGCCGGGGCGGAAGATCTGACCCGTCACCTCGCCCCGGCCCAGCAGGACCCCCTCCAGGATCCCCTTCCGGTTCACCGCGACCGACAGGGCCCGGCGGACCCGGACGTCGGCCAGCGCGGGGTTCAGGGTGCCCAGCCGGTCGAACATGATGAGGCCCTCGAAGTTGACCTGCGACTGCTCCAGGACCAGGCCGGCGCTCTCGCCCTCGACGGCATCGGAGGCGTTGCTGATGAACCCCCCGGCGAGCTGGCCGGCCTTGAGGGCGTTCAGCCGGGCGCGGTTGTCGGTCATGATGTCCATGACGATGCCGTCGTAGGGCATCTGCCCGCCCCACCAGTCCGGGTTGCGGGTGAAGGTGTACCGGACCCCGGTGGTCGAGCGCGCCGCGTCCAGGACGTACGGCCCGGAGCCGACGGGGGTCATCGCGAGGGTCGGCGAGCCCAGCACCTGCGGACTGGCGATGAAACCCCCGGCCGATCCCAGCGTCTCCAGGAACCCCGGGTCGGGGGCCGACAGCACGATGACGGCGGTGTCGGGGGCCGGGGTCTCCACCCCGGTCACCGCGCGCATGACCGAGGCGTAGGGACCGTTGCCGGCCAGGAACGCCTCGACGTTCTGCTTGAGCACCTGCGAGTCGAAGGTGGCCCCGTCGGTGAACACCACGTCGGTGCGCAGGGTCAGCGTCAGCCGCGTCCTGGCCTCGTCGTACTCCCAGGCGGTGGCCAGGTTCGGCCCGACGGTCCCGTCGGCGTCGATCCGCAGGACCGGGTCGTACACGGCCTGGAAGAAGGGCAGGAAGTGCCCGAGCTGGGCCTGGGCGGGGTCGAAGCTGCGGGGCGGCTGGGCCATCGAGAGCCGCAGCTGACCGTCGTCGGCCACCGCCTTCCCGACGGCGTCGGCGCATCCGGCGGCGGCCAGAGCCGCGCCGAGGGCCCCCAGCTGCAACACCAGGCGTCTGGTCGTCATGGTTCGTCGTCCTTCACGTCGTCGTGGGGATCGGTCGTCCGGAGCCAGTCGGCGTCTATGTCCGTCTGGTGATACCGACGATGGTGCATCTCGCGCCTCAGTGCCGTCAAGCAGGGAACCTGAAGGATTTTGAACCGTCGCACCTATAGCCGCTCGGGATTAGTGACCCTGGCGCGGGCCGAGCCGGCGGGCTACGGTGCGCAGGTGACCGGAGCCGCTCGCACCCGCCCGAACGTCCTGTGGATCTCGACCCACGACATCAGTCCCCACCTCGGCTGCTACGCCGGCGTCTGGCCCGACGCGGAGTCGGCCACCACCCCCCACCTGGACCGGCTGGCCGCCGAGGGCGTCCGCTGGGACCGGGCGTTCGCCTCGGTGCCGGTGTGCGGCCCGTCCCGGTCGGCGATCACCACCGGCTGCTTCCCGACCGCGATCGGCACGATGCACATGCGCACCAAGGCGGTCCCGCCGCCGCAGGTGCGCCTGCTGCCCGAGCTGTTCCGCGAAGCCGGGTACTGGACCACCAGCACCGGTTTCACCGACTTCCAGGTGAACACCCCGCCGACGACGTTCGACGTCTTCGGCGACGACGCGCACTGGCGCAGCCGCCCCGACGGCCGCCCGTTCTTCGCCGCCTTCCACGGCCTGACGACGCACGAGTCGAGCCTGTACCTCGACGACGAGGCGTTCGCGGCCAGGACCCCGCACGTCCGCCCGGACCAGCGCCGCGACCCCGCCGCCGTCGTCCTGCCGCCCTACTACCCCGACACGCCGGTCTTCCGGCGGACCTGGGCCCGCTACCACGAGCTGATCACCGAGATGGACCACGAGATCGGGGTCCTGCTGGGGCAGCTGGAGGAGGACGGGCTGGCCGAGGACACCGTGGTGGTGTTCTGGAGCGACCACGGGGTCGGGATGCCCCGGGCCAAGCGCTACCCCTACGAGGCGGGCCTGCGCGAGCCGCTGCTGGTCCGCTGGCCCGGCGTCCTGCCCGCCGGCTCGGTGCGCACCGAACTCGTGCACCTCCTGGACCTCTACCCGACCGTGCTGCAGGCGGCCGGGTTGCCGGTGCCCGACCACGTGCACGGCAGGGCGCTGTTCGGGCCCGAGGGGACCTTCGACGACGCGCCCCGGCCCTACGTGTTCGGTTCCCGGGACCGGATGGACGAGCAGGAGGACACCAGCCGGACCGTGCGCGACGAACGGTTCCGCTACATCCGCAACTACCACCCCGACCGGTCCTGGATGCAGCACCAGAACTACGCCGACCACACCCCCACCTGGGCCGAGCTGCGCCGCCTCGTGGCCGACGAGGGTCGCCAGCTCGCGCAGGGGCTGGTCCCCGACGTCCTCACCGACGCGCAGCGGTCGTTCACCGCCCCCTCCAAACCCGCCGAGGAGCTGTACGACGTCGAGGCGGACCCGCACGAGACGCGGAACCTGGCCGCCGACCCGGCCCACGCCGACGACCTGGCCCGGTTGTCCGCCGCGCTGGAGGAGTGGCAGACCACGTTCGGCGACCTGGGGCTGCGACCGGAGCGCGAGCTGGCCGAGCACTGGCGGCCCGGCGGGCGCTGGGAACGCACCGCCACCCCCGCCGTCGAGCGGGCCGACGACGGCTCCCTGACGCTGACGTGCGCCACGCCGGGGGCGGTCGTGGGCTGGTCGCCCGCCGGGGACCCGGCCTCCCCGGCCGCGGCCGCGGCCGGGGGCGGGCTGCTGGCCGACCCGGGCCGGGCCACGCAGATCCTGGGCAACCCCGAACCCGACGGCCGGACCTGGCAGCTGGCCACCGGCCCGGCCTGGCCGCCCGCCGGTGACCTAATGGTCCGGGCCTGGCGGCTGGGGTTCCTGCCCAGCGAGGAGGTCGTCGTCCCCGCTCACGCGACCTCGACCTCGACCTCGACCTCCTGAGAGTCGAGGAACCCCAGCCGGCAGGCCTTCAGCCACACCCGCCGGCCCGCCCCGGGCGCGGTCGCCGGGCACAGCAGGGACCACCGTCGGCCGTCCCGGGGCGGGGCCCCGATCGCGTCGGGGGGTGAGCCCATCCGGTCCGCGGCGGTCGCGGGGCGCTCGGGAGCCGCGACGGGCGGGTCGGCCGTCCACACGACCCGCGCCCCGGGGGTGGGCGAGACCGTGGCGAGGACGTCCGCGGCGGGTCCGGGGGGTTCGGGTGGTTCGGTCACCGACCACCGCCCGCCGGGCCGCCACCGTTCGAGGAGTTCCTCCTCCGGCAGGGCACCGAGGTCCCCGACGTCGGCGAGCCACCCGTCCACCGCGGCCCGGAACCGGGCCACGGTGGTCTCGTGCCCGGGGTCGGCGGCCAGGTTGCGCTGCTCGTACGGGTCCTCCTGGAGGTCGTACAGCTCCTCCGGCGCGGGTTTGGCCGCCCCCACGAGCAGCCGCTGCACCGGGGTGAGCAGGCTGCGCCGGGCACCGGTGGCCAGTTGCCCGGCCTCCCGGGAGGCCAGGAGCCGCATCTCGCGCCAGGTGGCGAGGTGGTCGGGGTAGTCGGTGTGCTGCATCGGGGACCGGTCGGGGTGGTGGTGCCGGGTGTAGCGGTACCGGCCGTCGCGGGCGCTGCGGGAACGGTCCTCCGCCTCGCCCTGCCGGTCCCGGGCGGAGAACACGTACTCGTGGGGTTCGGCGACCAGCGTCCCCTCCGCGGTGATCAGGGAGGTCCCCTGCACGTGGTCGGGGACCGCGACCCCGCAGGCCTGCAGCAGCGTCGGGGCGAGGTCCATGAGGTGCACGGGGGCGGAGTGGACGGTCCCGGCCTCCAGCACGCCGGGCCAGCGCACGATGAGCGGTTCGTGCAGCCCGGAGTCGTTCAGCCACCGCTTGCCGCGCGGCATGCCCAGCCCGTGGTCGCTCCAGAACACCACCACGGTGTCCTGCGCCAGCCCGTCCTCCTCGAGCTGGTCCAGCAGCCCCCCCACCCAGTGGTCCATCTGCGTGATGAGGTCGTTGTAGCGGGCCCAGGAGCGCCGGAAGACCGCCGTGTCGGGGTAGTAGGGCGGCAACGGGGCCAGCGCCGGGTCGTGCCGCCACCGCTCAGGCACGTCGGCGGTCCGCGCGGCGAAGGCGTCGTCGTCGAGGTAGATCTGCGACTCGTGGGTGGTCAGGGAGTGGAACGCGGCGAAGAACGGCGTGTCCGCGGTGGGCCGGTCGCGCCAGTGCGCGGTGTCGCTGCACTCGTCGAAGGTGCTGACCGGCGTCGGCACCTGGAAGTCGGTGAAGGAGTTGTTCGTCGTGTGGTAGCCCGCCTCGCGCAGGTGCTCGGGGAACAACCGGACCTGCGGTGGCGGGACGGCCTTGGTGCGCATGTGCATCGTCCCGATCGACACCGGGTGGCAGCCGGTCATGATCGAGGACCGGGACGGGGCGCAGATCGGCGCCGCCGCGAACGCCTTGTCGAAGCGCACCCCCTCGGCCGCGAGCCGGTCCAGGTTCGGCGTGCGCGCGTACTCCGCGCCCGGGTACACCCCGGCGTAGCACCCCAGGTGCGGGTTGATGTCGTGCGTGGAGATGAACAGGACGTTCGGGCGCTCGCCCACGGCTCGGGTCACTGCGTCCTCCGGCCGGTGTCGGCGAGGTCGTCGGCCACGGCGCGCAGCTGCTGCGCGGTCAGGACCGCGGTCCGGGCCATCGACAGGAGGCTGGCACCGGCGGGCACGGCCACGAGTTCGGTCTGCACCAGGGACGGGACGTGGCGCTCCAGCACCGCGCGCAGCGCGGGGTCGGTGACGAGCTGGGCCAGGGGGGTTTCGAGCAGGTCACCGCCGGGGAGCTCGGCCAGGGCCGGCAGCGGTTCGAGGACGGCCGCGGCGCGGTCGGCCTGGGCCCGCACGAGCAGGTGCTCGGTCCCGGGGTCCCCCTCGACGGGCAGCCCCAGCCGCTGGAACTGGCTGGCCGGGGCCTGGGACTCGCGCATCACCCGGCACAGCAGCTCGGCCATCCGCAGTTCCACGGCGTCGTCGGCGATCGGCCGCACCTGACCGGGGTCCTCCTGCAGGTCGAACAGGAGCGTCCCGTGGTGCCAGGGGTTCATCCACCCGGACGTGCCCTGCACGCGCATCGTCCGCAGCCCCTTGGTGAAGCCGAACGGCTCGGCCGGCTCCCAGGCACCGAGGTCGTCCAGGCTGAACCGGCTGCGCATGTGCGTCGGCATGAGGGTGTACTGCTCGATCGGCGCGTTCGTCGCCTCGACCGCCCCGCGCATGTACACGTGGCGGCCGTCGGTGACGTTGACGTGCCCGCCGTGGACGCCGAACAGGGCGCCCTCGTGCAGGTCCGCCGAACCCCCGGCGGCCAGGACGGGGGCCAGGTCCCGCCCCTGCATGTCCGGCGTCGGGTCGAGACCGAAGAACCCCAGCAGCGTGGGGGCGATGTCGATGGTCTGCACGAGCGCGGAGCTGCGCGTGCCGGCCTGCCCGCCGCGGGTGTCCCAGACGGACGCCGGCAGGTGGACGAGTTCGTTGAACCACGGCTGCACGCTCTTGGCCCACCACCCGTGCTCCCCCAGGAGGAACCCGTGGTCGGTGTTCACCACGAGCATCGTGTCCTCCCACAGGCCGTGGGCGTCCATCGCGTCCAGGACCCGCCCCAGGGACCGGTCGCACATCGAGACCAGCGCCGCGTACTCGGCGCGGGCGTGCTCGACCTGGCCGGCCGGCTCGGCGACCTTCTGGTAGCCGGGCCAGTCGAACGGCGGCCCGTCGTACTCGTGGGGGTACAGGTCCTTGTACCGCTGGTGGGTGAAGAACGGTTCGTGCGGGTCGAACAGCTCGATCTGCACCATCCAGTCCTGCGCCGCCGCGTTCGTGTCGACGAAGTGCAGGCCGGCGTCGACCGTCAGCGTCTGGGAGTGCTCGGCCTCGGTCGGCACGTACGTCCGGTTCACCTGGTCCTGCCGCAGCATCCGGCCGTGGGCAGCCCGTCCCGCGTGCCCGGGGGCCACGACGCCCTTCCAGGGGTCACCCTCCTGCCCGCGGAAGAACTCCCACGTGGTGAACCGGGTGTGGTAGGTGGCACCCCCGTCCTCCCAGTAGTGCGGGTGGTCCGAGGCCAGGTGCGTGTGCACCCCCGCCTCCCCCAGCATCTGGGGCACGGAGTCGTCGAAGGGTTCCAGCGGCCCCCAGGACCGGTGCAGGAAGTTGTACCGGCCGGTGTGCATCTCCCGGCGGGCCGGCATGCACGGCATCGAGCCGGCGTAGAAGTTCTCCAGCGTCACGGTCCTCTCCGCCAGCCGGGCGAAGTTGGGCGCGTGCACGGGTGTGTCGGTGCGGTACGGCGGCAGCACGTGCCGGTTCAGGCTGTCGAACATCAGGACGATGGCGCGCACGGTTCTCCCCGTTCTGCCGGCCCCTCAGGGGCCGCACGTCGTCGGGCGGGTGGGTTTCGGGGTCAGGGCTGCCGGGCCGCGACGGGGCCCGCCTCCCGGTCGGTGAAGGTCCAATCGCCGTCGAGCAGGCGCCGGCGCAGGTCCTCGCACGCGGCGAGGTGGGCGTCCACGGCCGCCGCGCCGCGGCGGTGCGACCACTCCCCCACCCCGGCGGCCAGCACGGCGTCGTGCTCGAGCGTGGTCTCCACGACCGTGCTGCGGTCGCGGAACCGGTACCTCGCCACCTGGTCGCGGCGGGCGCGCAGTTCGGTCTCGACGAGGGAGAGGACCTCCCCCGGTTCCAGGAAACCGGCGAAGCTCAGCCGGGCCAGGAACTCGGGGTCCTCGAACCGCGAGGGCGGGTGGTACTCGCCCTTGAGCCGGTCGAGGAAGATCGTGGCGCCCTCGTCGGTGACGCGGTACGTCTTGGCGTCCTTGGCGCCGACGCGGGTCTCGACGTCGTGGGTGACCCAGCCGCGCTCCTCCATGGTGGCCAGCGAGCGGTAGACCTGGCTCATCTGGGTGTTGGAGCGCAGGAACCGGCCGGTGGTGTCGAGGTACTTCTTCAGGTCGTACCCGGTGCTCGGGTGCCGCAGGAGCACGCCGAGGAGGATGTCTTCGAGCTTCATCGCCACACCTTCCGCCCCCGTCGCGGGGCCGCCGGTGCCGCCGCTGCTGTGCGTCGGTCGGAGTGCAGCGACTATGACACTAGTGGAGTACCGTGTCAACGACTCACGTACCGTTCCCCCCGGCAGGTGCGGTGGGTGCGGCCGGTGCGGTGGCCGCGACGACCTGCGACGGTGGAGGGACGGGGAAGGACGCCATGAACCACGGACACGGGTGCTGCGCCCCGCCAGCCCCCTCAGCCCCCTCGACCCCGCCGGCGAGGACCGCCGCGACGGAGGTCGACCTCGCCGGGGTCACGGCCGCCGCACGACCGGCGGGTCCCCCGGACACCGCCGTCGAGCTGCCCGGCGGCACGTTCCGGATGGGCACCGACGACGAGGAGGGCTACCCCGGCGACGGCGAGGGCCCCGTCCGCGACGTCACCGTCGGCCCGTTCGCCGTCGACACCGTCACCGTCTCCAACGCCCGCTACGCCGAGTTCGTCGCGGCGACCGGCTACGTCACCGAGACCGAGCGGATCGGCTGGTCCTACGTCTTCGCCGCGTTCCTGCCGGCCGCCGTCCGCAAGGTCAGCCCCCGCCCCGAGGTCACCCCGTGGTGGGCCGCGGTGACCGGGGCCACCTGGGACCACCCCGAGGGCCCCGGCAGCGACACCACCGGCCGCGAGGACCACCCCGTCGTGCACGTCTCCTGGGCCGACGCGGTCGCCTACGCCACCTGGGCCGGTGGGCGGCTGCCCACCGAGGCCGAGTGGGAGTACGCCGCCCGCGGCGGCCTGGACCAGGCCCGCTTCCCCTGGGGCGACGAGCTCACCCCCGGCGGGCAGCACCGCTGCAACGTGTGGCAGGGGGTGTTCCCCGTCAAGAACACCGCCGAGGACGGCTGGAAGGGGACCGCCCCCGTCGACGCCTACGCCCCGAACGGTTTCGGCCTGCACAACGTCGCGGGCAACGTGTGGGAGTGGTGCGCGGACTGGTTCTCCGCCACCCACCACCTCACCCGGGTCAGCCCCGCCGACCGCACCGACCCGAAGGGGCCCGAGCGGGGCGATTCCCGCGTCATGCGCGGCGGGTCGTACCTGTGCCACGCCTCCTACTGCAACCGCTACCGGGTCGCGGCCCGCACCGCCAACACCCCCGACAGCGCCGGCGGGAACAACGGTTTCCGCGTCGTGTGGGACCTGCCCGCCGAGGTGGGACGATGAGTCCGGTGACCCCCCAGCGCGAGCGTTTCCCCTCCTCGGTCTACCGGCACGGCACCGAGCCCGACCCCCGGTTCTCCCTGGCCAACGAGCGCACCTTCCTCGCCTGGATCCGCACCTCGCTGGCCCTGCTGGCCGCCGGGGTCGCCCTGGAGGGCCTGAGCCTGCCGCTGCAGCCGCAGCTGCGGCTGGCCGCCTCGCTGGTCCTCGTCGCGCTCGGGCTGCTCGCCCCCCTGCAGGCCTGGCGCGGGTGGGCCCGCGACGAACGGGCCATGCGCCGCGGTGAACCGCTGGCCTCCCCTGCCCTGGCGGGACCGCTGAGCGTGGGCACCCTGCTGGCCGGGGTCCTCGTGCTGCTCGGGCTGCTGCTGCGGTGAGCACCGACCGGACGGAACCGGCACCGCGCCGGATCTACGACGTCGGCCTGCAACCCGAGCGCACCGCCCTGGCCTGGCGCCGCACCGCGCTGTCGATGATGGTCGCCTCGCTGGGCGCGGCCCGCGTCCTGCCCAGCCAGCTCGGCGGCGGAGCCGTCGTCCTCGGCCTGATCGGGATCGTCTGGGCGGTCCTCGTCCACCACCTCGCCGGCCGCCGCGCCCGCCGCAGCACCGCCCGCCTGCTGACCGCCGGCGACCTGGCCCACCCGCACAGCGCCGGCGTCCTGCTGGCCGGCACCGCCGCCGCGACCGCCCTGCTCGGTCTGGGCGGGCTGGCGCTGGTGCTGCACCGCATCCTGGAGTGACCGGGTCACGCCGGCCCGGAACCGGCCGGTGGAGAGGCTCTGGACAACCAGAAGAGCCTCGGACCTGTTGCGGGAGCAGGTGGGCCCCCGGTCCACCGAAGTGCAGCGAGCTGGGAGGACCTCGCCCCCCGACGTCCGTCGCTGCAGACCCGTTCGTCGCGTTCGGCGTCTGCTGACCTCTCACGCCTGGGCCAGGAAACGCCCTGGCCCTTTCGTGGTGGGCGGAGCCGTTGTCGTTCGGGTGCGCTCTCACGGACTCCTGAGCAGTGCTGCCGAGACGACGAGCCCCGAGTTCTCCATCTGGTCGAGCACGTCCTCGACGGTCTGCGCAGGATTCTTGCGGGAGTCGGCGATACGAGTGATCTCGCCGTACACGATCTTCTTGTCCAGGTAGATCTGGTCGGCGATGAAGTCATCGGGTGACTTCGCTTCGACGTCCCACTCGGCGAGCTCGTCGGCAGGGAAATCCTTGAGGTTGTGCGTGACGATCACCTGGGCGCCGGACTTGATGGCTACTGCCAGAACGTGTAGGTCGTCAGGATCCGGGAGCTCCAAGCCGTCGATGAGCCTCTCGAACGTGCTTACTCGGCTGTCGCGAACGGCCTTGTTCATCCGGTCCCGCAGCACGTCCCACTTCTGCGGGTCGACGTCCGGCAGATCCGCCGCGAGGTTGCGGAACACCTCATCGAGGATCGTGTCCGACCACTTCGCCTGCACCAGCCCGCGCTGCGCGATCCGGATGAGCAGATCGCGCAGCGTGTTCGGGCACAGGACGCACGCGTCGTAGACGACGACGAAGGCCGAGGTCAGACCAGTCCGAGTTCCTGGGAGAGGGCCGACAACTCGTCAGCGGCCTCACGGCGCTTGAGGTCGTCTTGCCGCTTGTACTCCAGCAGCGAGCTGGCCTTGATCCGACGGTGCTTGCCCACCTTGGTGTACTCGATCTGCTCGTGGTCGAGCAGCTTGATCAAGTACGGCCGGGAGACGTTGAGCACGTCGGCAGCCTGCTGGGTGGTCAGCTGCGCGTGATTCGGGACGACCGAGACCGCGTCGCCGGACGACATGTACGTCAGGATGCGCGCCAGGAGCTCCACGGCACTGCGGGGCACCAAGAGGTGCTCCCCTTCCGCGTCATCGCTGACCAGCTCGATGACGGCCGGAGTGGACGGATGACTGCTCAGGTACTTCCTCACTGCCTCCAGCGCCTGCTGCGCCACTTCAGCGTCGTCGTGACTGGCCCGGCCGGCCGCATCCACTGTCATGATCAGCCCCCCTCCCACCTATGGACCACCATCATGTGCAGCAAACGCAACAAACGCAACATCCTTCGGCGCGTCGTGTGTGCGGGTGAGCGTCACCCCCATCGCCCCAGGTCAGAGACGTGAAAGCCACAGCTCCACCCCCGTGCCGGCCCACCACACGAGCCGCCACGCCACGGCGGTGAAGGTGCGGGCCCCGCGCCGGACGGGAGACCCGGGCTCGTCGTCGTCCGCCCCGCTCGCACCACCTGCCGGTCGATGGCGTTGAGGGCGACGTCCAGGAGACTCCCCCGACGCTCCGGGCCAGCTCGAGCACGATCCGCTCCAGCTTGACAGCCTGTGGTGGCGCCGGGACCGCTCAGGCGGACCTGCGCAGCCGAACGCGGCGTTCGGCGGACGTGAGGCCGGTGCGCATCCTGCTCCCGATGACGCCGAGGATCAGCGCGCACCGCGCCGGCGCACCAGGAGGAACGGCCACGACGCCCCCAGAGTCGATGGCGCATCGACATCGAGGGGTGAAAGATTGGGTAGCCAGGGCATCGTGAACGGACTGGCTCGAAACCGGCATGGAACGCGAGAACCGTTGCGGTACCAGGTGGGCCCCCAGGGGATCGAACCCTGAACCCGCGGATTAAAAGTCCGCTGCTCTGCCGATTGAGCTAGAGGCCCGGACCCGGAGGTCCGGCCCCATCATCGCAGACCCGTGCGCACCCCTGCCCCGAGGCGCCACGATGGCGTCGTGGACGACCACGAGCGCACGCGGGAGGCGTGGGGGCGGGCCGGGGAGAAGTACGTGCGCGAGCACGCGGACTTCCTCGCCGAGGCCCGCACCGCCACCCTCTTCCCCCGCGAGCTGGACCTCCTCGGCCCCCTCCTGTCCCGGGGCCCGGAGGTGCTGCACCCCATGAGCGGCAACGGGGTCGACGACCACGCCCTCGTCCGGGCGGGGGCGCGGCGCGTCACCGGGGTGGACTACGACGAGCGGGCGGTGGCCTCGGCGCAGGAGCGGGCCGACGCGCTGGGGGCGCCGATCCGCTACCTGCGGGCGGACGTCCCGCCCTTCCCCGGGCCGGACACCGCCGTGGACCTCGTCTACACCGGCAAGGGCGCGGTGGTCTGGGTCGCGGACCTCGACGCGTGGGCGGCGGAGACGGCGCGGGTGCTGCGCCCGGGCGGGCACCTGTTCGTCCACGAGGCGCACCCGATGGTCCCGCTGTACGAGCTGGGCGCGGACCGCACCGGGGTGCGGGCGGACCGCAGCTACTTCGCCGCCTCCCACGTCAACGACACCTTCCCGGCGCACGGCGCCGTGGAACGGCAGCACACGCTGGGGCGGGTCGTCACCGCGGTGGCGGCGGCCGGGCTGGCGGTCGTGGAGCTGCGGGAGCACCCCGAACCGTTCTGGCGCCCGGGCGGGGCGGAGGCCGCCGCGTGGGACGGGCGGCTGCCGAACTCCTACAGCCTGCTGGCCCGGCGACCCTGACGGCATCATCGGGCGGGTGACCGCTCAGGGATTCCTGCTCCTCCTCGAACTCGTCGGGGTCTTCGCCTTCGCCCTCGACGGGGCGCTGACGGCGATGCGGGCCACCCACCTGGACCTGTTCGGGGTCGTGGCGCTCGGCATCGTCACGGCCGTGGGCGGGGGGATCATGCGCGACGTCCTGCTCGGTGAGCTGCCACCGGCGACGTTCCGCGTCTGGTACTACCTGGCGACCGCGACGGCCGGTGCGCTCCTCGCGTTCTGGGGGCACCGGCTGCTGTCCCGCATGTCCCGGCCGATCTTCGTGTTCGACACCGTCGGGTTGTCGCTGTTCGCCGTGACCGGCGCGCAGCTCGCGGTGGACGCGGGCGCCGACGCCGGGCAGGCGATCCTGCTGGGCGGGCTGACGGCCGTGGGCGGCGGGACACTGCGGGACGTGCTGGTGCGCAAGGTGCCGGGCATCCTGACCGGCGGGCTGTACGCGGTCCCCGCCCTGCTCGGCGCCGTCGTCGCCGTCGTCGGCCCGGTGCTGGGGGTCTCCCCGGGCCTGGCCGCCTTCGCCGGCGGGGTCGTGTGCGCGGCGACCCGCACCGGTGGGGCGCTGCGGGGGTGGCGGGCCCCGCACGCCACCCTGGCCTCCCCCGAGGACCTGGACTGACCGGCCGCGCCCGCCTCAGCCCTCGACGCGGGCGGGCTGCACCAGGTCGTCGACGACCTCCCGGGCGACGTCGCGCAACCGGCGCCGCTCGGTCCGGGCCTGCGCCCGCAACCGGCGGAAGGCGTCGTCGGGGTGCACGCGGAACCGTTGCGCCAGAGCGCCCTTGGCCTGCTCCAGGACGATGCGGCTGTCCAGCGCCTCCTGCAGCTGGGCCTGGACCCGCGCGCCCGCGGCGACGTGCTCGAGCTGGGTGATCCCGACGGCCCCGAACGAGGCCATGGCCCGGGCGACGTCGGACTCCACGGGCGAGTAGGCCCCCTCGTGGTCGCGGAAGAGGTTCAGCGCGCCGATGGTCCGCCCCCTGCTGTCGACGGGGACCGTGTGCACGGCGACGATGCCCAACTCGGCGGCGCGCGCGGCGAACTGCGGCCAGCGGGCCGCGAGGTCGGCGGCCGTGGCGACGGACACGACGCTGCCGGTGCGGTAGGCGTCGAGGCAGGGCCCCTGCTCGAGCTGCAGCTGCAGCAGTTCCACCTCGCGCGTCTGGCACGGGGTGGCGGCCAGGAGCTGCAGCTCGCGCCGGGAGTCCTCCACGAGGAACCCGACCGCGGAGGCGGACAGCAGCTCGGCGCAGTGCCGCACCAGCCGGTGGGCGAGGTCCAGCGGCTCACCGTGCTCGGCCAGCACGGCGGCGATGTCGTTGACGGCGGCAGCCACCGCCTCGGCGCGCACGTCCACGCCTGAGCCCTCCTGAGGCCGGCTCTGCGCCGGCGGTCGTCACCCGTCCACTCCGATGACACGCCCTGGGCTGCACGTGCGGGACCATCATGGCCGACACCCCCGCCGGTCCGCTGCGCGGGTCACCGGCCCGTGGCGGCTAGCGTGCTCCGGTGTGAGGACCTCCCCCGTCCGCTCCGCCGTCGTCCTCGGCGGCGGGATCCTCGGCGTGTCCACCGCCGTCCACCTCCAGCGCGCCGGCGTCCGCACGGCCCTGGTCACCCGCGGCGAGCTCGCCGACGGCGCCTCGGGCCGTTCGCTGTCGTGGCTGAACTCCGCCGGGGCGTTCTCGACCGGGTACCACCGGCTGCGCACGGTAGCCGTCGACCGGTACCGGACGATGTTCGCGCAGGACCCCGGCCGGCCGTGGCTGCGCTTCGACGGCGGGGTGTGGTGGTCGGGGTCCGAGGCGGACGCGACGCAGCGGCACGAGGCGCAGGTCGCCGTCGGCTACGACAGCGCCCTGCTGCCCCCGGAGACGGTGCACGAACGGTTCCCGGGGGTCACCGCCCCGCGGACCGCGGTGTCGAACCCCGGCGAGGGCTGGGTCTGCCTGCCGCACCTGGTGGAGTACCTGGCCGGGGAGTTCACGGCCGCGGGTGGGCTGCTGCGCACCGGAGCGGGCGAGGGCGAGGTCGTCGTGGAGGACGGCCGGGCCCGCGGGGTGCGCACCCCGGACGGGCAGACCGTCCGCGCGGACGCCGTCGTCGTGGCGTGCGGGGCACGGACCCCGCACGTGCTGAAGGGCCTGGGGGTGGACCTGCCGGACGCCTCCCCGCTCAGCGGCCTGGTCGAGACCGACCCGGTCGACTCCCCCGTCCGCGTCGTCCTCAACACCCCGCGCGCGGCGCTGCGCCGCACACCGTCCGGTGGTTTCGCCGTCGACCACGACTGGTACGTGGACGACGTGCGCGAGCACGCCGACGGATCGGGCGACCTGCCGGAGAGCGTCGTGGCCGACCTGCTCGCCGAGGCGGGCGCGGTGCTGGACGGCACACCGCTGCGGGCGCGGACGGTGCGCGCGGGCCGCAAACCCGTCCCCGTCGACGGCGAACCCGTGCTCGGGGCCCTGTCCGCCGCCCCCGGCTGCCTCGTGGCCTTCACCCACTCCGGCGCGACGCTGGGACTGCTCGTCGGGGAACTGCTGACCCACGAGGTGACGACGGGGCGCCCGCACCCGCTGGCCGCACCGTTCGGACCGGCACGGTTCGGTTGCTGAGGTCCCGGGAGGCTCAGAGGTCGGCCGGCACCGTCGCGGGGTCGCCGTCGGTGGCGGTCGCCAGGGCGGGGACGGCCTGCTCCAGCGCGAAGGGCAGGGACAGCGGGCTGGAGAAGCCCAGCGCCCCGGCGAAGTCGGACCCGAACGTCGGGACGTAGACGGTGCGGTTGCCGGTGACCACGTCCAGGCCCGCGGCCGCCGGGTTCGCCGCGAACTCGGCCCGGCTCTGGCCCAGGACGACGAGGACGTCGGTGTCGAGCTGGACGACCTGTTCCTCGCTGACGCTGCCCGACAGCGGGTTGGCGCCGAAACCGAGCTGGAGGAAGAAGTTCCCGCGCGGGTCGGTGGCGTCGAGGGCGTAGTAGCCCTGGTTGTACAGGACGACGCTGATGGTCTTGCCCTCGAAGGACGGGTTCGCCTCGCGCGCGGCGGTGAACCGCTGCTCGACCTCCTCGGTGAGCGAGGTCGCCTCGGCCTCCTTGCCCAGGGCCGTGCCGATGGCGGCCAGCTCCTCCTGCCACGTCGCCGCGGCCTGGGAGTCCACGGGCTGCCCGGCGGGGACGGTGTCACCGATCGTGGGGGCGATCTGCGTGAGCTTGTCGTAGTCGGTCTGCTGCAGGTAGGCGTAGGCCCCGACGATCAGGTCGGGCCGCAGCACCGCGATCTGCTCGAAGTTCAGCTCCGCCTGCCCCACCGAGGGGATCCCCCCGGCCGGCAGCAGGTCGACCGCCCACGGCCGCTGCGTCGCGTCGTAGGCGCCGAGCGGGGTGCGGCTGCCGACGGGGGTGACGCCGAGGGCGAGGACGAAGTCCTCCTCGTTGTACCCGACGGTCACGACCCGGGTGGGGGCGGAGTCGACGGTCGTGCTGCCGAGCTTGTGCTCGACGGTGACGGGGAAGGTCCCGTCCCCGGCAGGCGCCGACGGGGCGGCGGACCCGGCGGGGGCCGGGTCCTCGCCCCCGCCGCAGGCGGCCAGGGTGGTCAGGACGCCGGAGGCGGCGAGGGCGGTGAGGACGGATCGACGGTGCACGGGGACAGGTTAGCCTCACCTGCCCCCGCACCGGGGACCACCGTCAGAAGTCCCAGTCCTCGTCCTCGGTGGCGACGGCCTTGCCGATGACGTAGCTGGACCCCGACCCGGAGAAGAAGTCGTGGTTCTCGTCCGCGTTGGGCGACAGCGCCGACAGGATCGAGGGGTCGACCTTCGTCATGTCGGAGGGGAACATGCCCTCGTAGCCCAGGTTCATCAGCGCCTTGTTGGCGTTGTAGTGCAAGAAGGCCTTGACGTCCTCGGTCAGCCCGACCCCGTCGTAGAGGTCGGCCGAGTACTTGCACTCGTTGTCGTACAGCTCGAACAGGAGCTCGAACGTGTAGTCCTTGATCTCGTCGCGCTTGGCCTGGTCCACGAGGTCGAGACCGCGCTGGAACTTGTAGCCGATGTAGTACCCGTGCACGGCCTCGTCGCGGATGATCAACCGGATGAGGTCGGCGGTGTTGGTCAGCTGCGCCCGCGAGGAGAAGTGCATCGGCAGGAAGAAGCCGGAGTAGAAGAGGAAGGACTCCAGCAACGTGGAGGCGACCTTCCGCTTCAGCGGGTCCTCACCGTGGTAGTACTCCAGCACGATGGACGCCTTGCGCTGCAGCGCCTCGTTCTGCTCCGACCAGCCGAAGGCCTCGTCGATCTCGCGCGTGGTGGCCAGCGTGGAGAAGATCGAGGAGTAGCTGCGGGCGTGCACCGACTCCATGAACGCGATGTTCGTGTAGACGGCCTCCTCGTGCGGGGTCAGCGCGTCGGGGATGAGCGAGACCGCGCCGACGGTGCCCTGGATGGTGTCCAGCAGCGTCAGACCGGTGAAGACGCGCATGGTCAGCGTGCGCTCCTCCGGGCTGAGGTTCTGCCACGACTGCACGTCGTTGGACAGCGGGACCTTCTCCGGCAGCCAGAAGTTGCTGGTGAGCCGGTTCCAGATCTCCAGGTCCTTCTCGTCCTGCAGCCGGTTCCAGTTGATCGCGTTCACGCGGTCGATGAGCTTCAACTTCTCCACGGTTCCCTCTTCTCCGTCCCGTCCGCCGCTGCTCAGAGCATGCAGCTGACGCAGCCCTCGACCTCGGTGCCCTCGAGGGCCATCTGCCGGATCCGGATGTAGTAGATCGTCTTGATGCCCTTGCGCCACGCGTAGATCTGCGCGCGGTTGATGTCGCGCGTCGTGGCGGTGTCCTTGAAGAACAGGGTCAGCGACATGCCCTGGTCGACGTGCCGCGTCGCCGCGGCGTAGACGTCGATGATCTTCTCCGGGCCGATCTCGTACGCGTCCTGGTAGTACTCCAGGTTCTCGTTCGTCATGAACGGCGCCGGGTAGTAGACGCGGCCGAGCTTGCCCTCCTTGCGGATCTCGATCTTGGAGGCGATCGGGTGGATCGAGGAGGTCGAGTTGTTGATGTAGCTGATCGACCCCGTCGGCGGCACGGCCTGCAGGTTCTGGTTGAAGATCCCGTGCTCCACGACCGAGGCCTTCAGCGCGGCCCAGTCCTCGCGGGTCGGCAGCGTGATCCCGGCCTGGGCGAACAGCTCGGCCACCCGCGGCGTCGTCGGGAGGAAGTCCTCGGTGACGTAGTCCTCGAAGAACGTCCCGTCGGCGTACTTGGAGTCGGCGAAGCCCTCGAACGTCTCCCCGCGCTCGATCGCGATCGCGTTGCTCGCCTGCAGGGCGTGGAACAGGACGGCGGCGAAGTAGACGTTGGTGAAGTCGAGGCTCTCCGGGCTGCCGTAGTGCACCCGCTCGCGGGCCAGGTAGCCGTGCAGGTTCATCTGCCCCAGGCCGATCGCGTGCGACCGGGAGTTCCCGTGCGCCACCGAGGGGACGGACTGGATGTCGCTGGCCACCGACACCGCCGTCAGGGCGCGGATGGCGGTCTCGACGCTCTGCCCGAGGTTCCCGCCGTCCATCGCCAGGGCGATGTTGAGCGAGCCGAGGTTGCAGGAGATGTCCTTGCCGACCTCGGCGTACGTGAGGTCCTCGGCCAGGTGGCTCGGGGTGTTGACCTGCAGGATCTCCGAGCACAGGTTGGACATGTTGATGCGCCCGGCGATCGGGTTGGCCCGGTTCACCGTGTCCTCGAACACGATGTAGGGGTAGCCGGACTCGAACTGCAGCTCGGCGAGGGTCTGGAAGAACTCGCGCGCCGAGATCTGGGTCTTGCGGATGCGGTCGTCGGCCACCATCTCGCGGTAGTGCTCCGAGACCGGCACGTCGCCGAACGGCTTGCCGTACACGCGCTCCACGTCGTACGGGGAGAACAGGTGCATCGGCTCGTTGTTCTTGGCGAGCTCGAAGGTGATGTCGGGCACGACGACGCCCAGGCTCAGCGTCTTGATGCGGATCTTCTCGTCCGCGTTCTCCCGCTTGGTGTCCAGGAAGCGCAGGATGTCCGGGTGGTGCGCCGACAGGTACACCGCCCCGGCGCCCTGGCGGGCCCCGAGCTGGTTGGCGTAGGAGAAGGAGTCCTCCAGCAGCTTCATCACGGGGATGACGCCGGAGGACTGGTTCTGGATCTTCTTGATCGGCGCGCCGTACTCGCGGATGTTGCTCAGCAGCAGCGCGACGCCACCCCCGCGCTTGGACAGCTGCAGGGCCGAGTTGATGCCGCGGCCGATGGACTCCATGTCGTCCTCGATGCGCAGCAGGAAGCAGGAGACGAGCTCACCGCGCGAGCCCTTGCCGGCGTTGAGGAAGGTCGGGGTGGCCGGCTGGAACCGGCCCGCGATGACCTCGTCGACGATGGCCGTGGCCAGCGCCTCGTCCCCCACGGCGAGGGTGAGGGCCGTCATGACGGCGCGGTCCTCGAAGTTCTCCAGGTACTGCTTGCCGTCGAAGCTCTTCAGCGCGTAGCTCGTGTAGAACTTGAAGGCCCCGAGGAACGTCGCGAAGCGGAACTTCGCCGCGTGGGCGCGGTCGGTCAGCGTGCGGACGAACTCGGGCGAGTACTGGTCGAGCACGTGCTGCTCGTAGTACCCCTCCTGCACCATGTGCTCCAGCCGGGCCTCGAGGCTGTCGAAGCGGCGCGTGCGCGGGATGACGTGCTGCAGGAAGTACTGCCGGGCCGCCTCGACGTCGGCCCCGAACTGGATCCTGCCCTCCTCGTCCCAGAGGTTGAGCATCGCGTTGAGCGTGTGGTAGCTCGGCGAGCCCTGGGCCGGCACGGTCGCCAGGCCGGGGGTGTCGGAGGTGAGGGTCACAGCGAGTCCAATCCGTCGCGGACGCGGCGCACGTCGTCAGGCGTCCCGAAGAGTTCGAAGCGGTACAGGTGGGGCACGCGGCACTTGGCGGCGACGATGTCGCCGGCCAGCGCGTAGTGCTCGCCGAAGTTGGTGTTGCCGGCCCCGACGACGCCGCGCACGAGCGCGCGGTTGGCCGGGTCGTTGAGGAAGCGGATGACCTGCTTGGGGACCGCGCCCGCCCCGTTGCCGCCGCCGTACGTCGGGACGATGAGGACGTACGGCTCGGTCACGGCCAGGGGCTCGTCCCGCGCGTGGAGCGGGATCCGCAGCGCCGGGCGCTCCAGCGCCAGCTTGTCCACGAAGCGGTGGGTGTTGCCGGAGACGCTCGAGAAGTAGACGACGCCGGGACTCACGAGAACTCCCTGGTTGCTCCTGGCGGAACGGTCAGACGTGGAACAGGTGGGTCAGACGGAGACGGCGGCCCGGGCCAGCGCGTCGACGCGGTCGGGGCGGAAGCCCGACCAGTGCTCCTCGCCGGCGACGACGACGGGGGCCTGCACGTAGCCGAGCGAGCGGACCAGCGCGAGGGCGTCGGCGTCGACGGTCACGTCGACGACGTCGTAGGCCAGGCCCTTGCGGTCCAGCGCGCGGTAGGTGGCCTTGCACTGCACGCAGGACGGCGTGCTGTAGACAGTGATGTTCATCGGGTCGTCCCTTCCCTCGGGTCTGCCTGTGGTGCCGGTGTCGCGTCGGGGAGAACGAGCTTCCCTGTCCTGACGTCCGTCCTGCTCTCGTGCTCTGAACACTACCCCTAGGGGCCCGTGTGGAAAACCGGCACAACATGGTGTGTCACAGCGATGTAGTTCCCGGCCCGGCGCGCGAGCGGGTGCCCGGCACCGGCCACAGGCCCCTGACCTGCGACGACACCGGCCCGGCACCTGCACGAGTGACACCCGCAGTCAGTAGGCGAACACGCAGCGTGTCTGGCGTGTCGTGCCGCGTCGGCGTGTCCTCCACAGCCGGTCCCCCGCTCTCCCCACCCCGTCCACACCCTCTTCCACAACACCTGGGGGTCCCCGGGTCATCCCCGCACCACATGTCGCGTCGCGTCGCGTCCGCGACCGGTCCCGCCGGCGGCCCACCCCGTCTCCGGGGCCGCCACGGAAGGAGCGGCCGATCGTGGGCCGCAGTGCAGCTCGACGCGACTTCGCGTCCTCCGCCGTGCGCACGGGGCGGAACGGGGCGGATCAGTGCGCCGCCCGGTGAAGATGCGCCGTTCTTCACCCCCCGATCCCTTGTCGAGACCCCGGGCCTCCGCCAAGGTGGGCGGTGGGCACCGACGCCCGCCCCCGCGCAGCGCGGGCGGGATCGGCGACGACGGCGACGACGGGAGATCCTCGGCATGTTCAGCAAGGTCCTGGTGGCCAACCGCGGCGAGATCGCAGTCCGGGCCTTCCGGGCGGCCTACGAGCTGGGGGCGCGGACCGTCGCGGTCTTCGCCCACGAGGACCGCGCCTCGGTCCACCGGCTCAAGGCCGACGAGTCCTACCTCATCGGCGAGCGCGGGCACCCCGTGCGCGCCTACCTCGACGTCGAGGAGATCGTCCGCGTCGCCCGGGCCTCGGGGGCCGACGCCGTCTACCCCGGGTACGGCTTCCTGTCCGAGAACCCCGACCTGGCCCGGGCCTGCGCGCAGCACGGCATCA
Organism: Kineococcus halophytocola; assembly: GCF_041276425.1. NCBI lineage: Bacteria > Bacillati > Actinomycetota > Actinomycetes > Kineosporiales > Kineosporiaceae > Kineococcus > Kineococcus halophytocola. The sequence goes on from NZ_JBGFTU010000006.1 coordinate 71,383, forward strand.
CGTTCGTCGGGCCGCCGGCCGGCGTGCTGGAGATGGCCGGCAACAAGGTGACCGCCGTCGCGGCCGCCCGCTCCGCCGGCATCGCCACCAACCCCTCCTCGGCGCCCTCCTCGGACCCCGGCGAGCTCATCGCCGCCGCCGACGCCATCGGCTTCCCCGTCTTCGTCAAGGCGGTCGCCGGCGGCGGGGGCCGGGGCATGCGCCTGGTCGAGACGCCCGCGGCCCTGCCCGAGGCCCTGGCCGCGGCCATGCGCGAGGCGGACGGCGCCTTCGGCGACCCGACGGTCTTCCTCGAACGCGCGGTGCTGCGGCCCCGCCACATCGAGGTGCAGGTGCTGGCCGACGCGACCGGCGAGGTCGTGCACCTGTTCGAGCGCGACTGCTCGCTGCAGCGCCGCCACCAGAAGGTCATCGAGCTGGCCCCGGCCCCGGACCTGGACGAGGCGATCCGGCAGCGGCTGCACGCCGACGCCGTGGCCTTCGCCCGGAAGATCGGCTACGTCAACGCCGGCACCGTGGAGTTCCTCGTCGCGACCGCGGGCGAGCGGGCCGGGGAGCACGCGTTCATCGAGATGAACCCGCGCATCCAGGTCGAGCACACGGTGACCGAGGAGATCACCGACGTCGACCTCGTGCAGTCCCAGCTGCGGATCGCCGCCGGGGAGACGCTGGCCGACCTGGGGCTGTCCCAGGACACGCTGCAGGTGCGCGGGGCCGCGCTGCAGTGCCGCATCACGACCGAGGACCCCGCCAACGGGTTCCGCCCCGACACCGGCCGCATCTCCGCCTACCGCTCCGCCGGGGGTGCCGGGGTCCGCCTCGACGAGGGCAACGCCGTCGCCGGGGGCGAGGTCAGCGCCCACTTCGACTCGATGCTCGTCAAGCTGTCCTGCCGCGGCCGCGACTTCGCGACCGCCGCCGCCCGGGCCCGCCGGGCGCTGGCGGAGTTCCGCATCCGCGGGGTGACGACGAACATCTCCTTCCTGCAGGCCGTGCTGGAGGACCCCGACTTCCTCGCCGGGCGCGTCGACACCGGGTTCATCGCCGACCGGACCCAGCTCGCCGTGGCCCGGACCCCGAACGACCGCGGGACCCGGCTGCTGACCTACCTGGCGGACGTGACCGTCAACCAGCCGCACGGCCCGGCGCCCACGGCCGTCGAACGCGGCCTGTCCCCCGTCGCCAAGCTGCCCCGCACCGCGGGCACCGGTGCCCCGCCGGAGGGGTCCAAGCAGCTCCTGGACCGCCTGGGCGCCGAGGGGTTCGCCGCCTGGCTGCGCGCCGAGCAGCGCGTCCACGTCACCGACACCACGTTCCGCGACGCCCACCAGTCGCTGCTGGCGACCCGCGTGCGGTCCCGGGACCTGCTGGCCGTCGCCCCGGTCGTGGCCCGGACCCTGCCGGACCTGCTGTCCCTGGAGTGCTGGGGCGGGGCGACCTACGACGTCGCGCTGCGCTTCCTGGGGGAGGACCCCTGGCACCGGCTGGCCGCGCTGCGCGAGGCCGTGCCGAACATCGCGCTGCAGATGCTGCTGCGCGGGCGCAACACCGTGGGCTACACCCCCTACCCCACCGAGGTCACCGACGCCTTCGTCGCCGAGGCCGCGGCCACGGGCGTGGACGTGTTCCGCATCTTCGACGCCCTCAACGACGTGGCCCAGGTCGAACCCGCCGTCAAGGCCGTGCGCCAGACCGCGGCCGTCGCCGAGGTCGCGCTCTGCTACACGGGCGACCTCGCCGACCCCGGGGAGGACCTCTACACGCTGGACTACTACCTGCGCCTGGCCGAGCAGTTCGTCCGGGCCGGCGCGCACGTCCTGGCCGTGAAGGACATGGCCGGCCTGCTGCGGCCGGCCGCGGCCACCCGCCTCGTCGGCGCCCTGCGGGCGGAGTTCGACCTGCCGGTGCACCTGCACACCCACGACACCGCCGGCGGGCAGCTGGCGACCCTCACGGCGGCCGTCGCGGCCGGGGTCGACGCCGTCGACGTCGCCAACGCCGCGCTGTCGGGCACGACGAGCCAGCCGTCCATGTCGGCGCTGGTCGCCGCCACCGCGCACACCGAGCGCGAGACGCCGCTGGACCTGAAGGCGGCGACGGACCTGGAACCGTACTTCGAGGCCGTCCGCCGGGTGTACGCACCGTTCGAGTCCGGTCTGCCCGGTCCCACCGGCCGCGTCTACGACCACGAGATCCCCGGCGGGCAGCTGTCCAACCTGCGCCAGCAGGCCATCGCCCTGGGGCTGGGCGAGCGGTTCGAGCAGATCGAGGCGACCTACGCCGCCGCGGACCGGATCCTGGGCCGGCTCGTCAAGGTGACCCCCAGTTCCAAGGTCGTCGGGGACCTGGCGCTGCAGCTCGTCGCGCAGGGCGTGGACACCCCGGAGGCGTTCGCGAAGTTCGCCGACGACCCCGCCGCCTTCGACCTGCCCGACTCGGTCATCGGTTTCCTGGCCGGTGACCTCGGAACTCCCCCCGGGGGCTGGCCCGAACCGTTCCGGTCCAAGGCCCTGGCCGGGCGCACCGTCAAACCCGCCACGGCCGCGCTGGCCGAGGAGGACGCCGCCGCGCTGGGCACCCCGGGCCGGGACCGGCAGAAGACGCTGAACCGCCTGCTGTTCCCCGGGCCGACGAAGGAGTACGAGACGCACCGGGCCACGTTCGGCGACACGTCCGTCCTGGACACCCTCGACGCGCTCTACGGCCTGCGCCACGGCGTCGAGCACGTCGTGCACCTGGAACCGGGCGTGGACCTCATCGCCGGGCTCGAAGCCGTCTCCGACGTCGACGACCACGGGATGCGCACCGTCCTGGCCACCCTCAACGGCCAGTTGCGGCCCATCCAGGTGCGGGACCGGTCGGTGGCGGTGGACGTCAAGGCCGCCGAGAAGGCCGACCCCACGAACCCGACCCACGTCGCGGCGCCCTACGCCGGCACCGTGACCCTGCAGGTCGCCGCCGGTGACGCCGTCGAGGCGGGCCAGGTGGTCGCCACCATCGAGGCGATGAAGATGGAGGCCGCCATCACCGCGCCCCGCGCCGGCACCGTCACCCGCCTCGCGCTCGACGGGGTGCAGAACGTCGACGGCGGGGACCTGGTGCTGCTCGTGTCCTGACCGCGCGGACGGACGAGGGCCCGGCGGGGAGCCTCAGACCACGACGTCGAACACCAGCACCCCGCCGTCGGCGATCAGGGGCCCGGCGAACTCCTTGAACCGGGCGTGCTCGGGGTCCTGGAACGCCGGGTCCTCGACGACGGGGGCGCCGACGTAGTAGTTCCGGTCGCCCTCGGAGGCGAAGGTCACGACGATCCCGTGCTCGAACTCCCCGCCGGCGCCCTCACCGCTGGTCTGCGGGCCGGCCTCGACCGAGACGACGTAGGGCCGGCCGTCGGGTCGCCGGCTCGCGGCGAGGGCCCGGAACCGGTGCAGCACCTCCTCCTTCTGCGCGGCCGTCACCTCCAGCCGGTAGCGGAACAGGACGACGTGCCGGACCAGGCCGGGCCGGAAGTCGCGGGCGGTGAACTCCTCGGCACCGACCTCGGCCAGCAGCGCGGACAGGGGGGTGGACATGCGGGCATGCTGCCAGCCCCCCGCGGCGGGCGCCGGTCAGGCCGGGGGCCGGCGACCCGTCGAGCGGCGCACGACGAGTTCGGGTTCGAAGACGACCTGCCGGGCCGGGCGCCCCTCGACCTGGGCGAGCAGCAGTTCCACCGCCGTGCGCCCCAGCAGTTCCCGCGGCTGGCGCACCGACGTCAGCGGGACGGTCGCGGTCGCGGCGAACCCGATGTCGTCGTAGCCGACCACGGCCAGCTCGTCCGGGACACCGACCCCCCGGCGCACGCACTCGTTGAGCACCCCCAGGGCCAGCAGGTCGTTGGCGCAGAACACCGCGGTGGGCCGGTCCCGCGCCGGGCCGGCGAGGATCCCGGCGGCGGCCTGGGACCCCGCCCGCACCGACAGCCCCGTCGCGTCGACGGTGAGCACCGACCCGGCGGCGCCCACGGCCTCGCGCAGCCCGCGCAGCCGGTCCTGCACCTGGCGCAGCGGCGCCGGGCCCCCCACGTACGCGATCGTCCGGTGGCCCGCCCCGAGCAGGTGCTCCCCGGCCAGCCGGCCCCCGAGGACGTCGTCCACGGCGACGGAGGCCTGCCCGGTGGCGCCGGCCGCGCCCCGGTCCACGAGCACGACGGGGGTGCCGTGCTCGCGGACCTCCGCGAGCGCCGGGCTGGGCGCGTCGTGCACGGGCGTCAGCAGGACGCCGAGGACGCGCTGCTGGTCCAGGCGCCGCAGGTGCCGGGCCTCCCGGTCGGCGGAGTTGGCGCTGTTGCACATGACGACCAGGGCGTCGTGCCGTTCGGCGAGGTCCTCGGCCCCGGCGATGACGTCGGTGAAGAAGGGGTTGGCGACGTCGAGGACGACGACCGCGATGGTGCGGCTCACCCCGGCCCGCAACTGCCGCGCCGACTCGTTGCGCACGAAGCCGAGCTCGGCGATGGCCTCCTGCACGCGCGTCCGCAGCGCCTCCGAGACCACCTCGGGCCGGTTGAGCACGTTGCTCACCGTGCCCAGCGACACCCCCGCCCGCTGGGCGACCTCCTTGACCGTGGCCATGGGATCGACTGTCCCAGACCGCCGCCGGTCCCCCTCACGCCAGGTGGAAGTACTCCACGAGGCGCTCGCGCGGGCGGTCGCCCCCGGTGCCGGCGGGCGCGGGCAGGAAGTAGCGCGACATCGTCGCCTCCCACCGGGCCGAGACCTCCTCGGCGTCCATGGCCGCCGTCGCCGCGGCGAAGTCCTCGCTCTCGCAGTACCCGACGACCAGGCCGTCGCGGGCGCGCAGGAAGAGCGAGTAGTTGCGCCAGCCCGAGCGGCCCAGCGCCGCGAGCACCTCCGGCCACACGTCCTCGTGGACCCGCAGGTACTCCTGCACCAGCTCCGGGCGCAGGTGCAGCAGGAAGCAGGCCCGTTCCACCCGCACCTCCTCGGCACGCTCTGACACGATTCACCACCTCCGGGCCGAGTCTGCGGACCCCGCCCCCACCCGTCAAGGCGCTCCCCGGGGCCGACCTCGTCCCGAACGGTCAAGGACGGGCCCCGGCCGGCCGATGAGCCAGGGGTGAGCGACACCTACCGTCTCGTGACCCGCAGCGACTTCGACGGGCTCGTGTGCGCCGTCCTGCTGCGCCAGCTCGACCTCGTCGACGAGATCACCTTCGTGCACCCCAAGGACGTGCAGGACGGCGTCGTGGAGGTGACGGGCCGGGACATCCTGACGAACCTGCCCTACGACCCGCGGGCGCACCTCGTCTTCGACCACCACCACTCCGAGACGCTGCGCAACGCCGGCGCCACCAACCACGTCATCGACGCCGACGCCCCGTCCGCGGCCCGCGTCGTGTACGACCACTTCGGTGGTGCCGACCGCTTCCCGAAGATCTCCGACGAGCTCATGCGCGCCGTCGACCAGGCCGACTCCGCCCGGTACGACGTCGCGGAGATCCTGGAACCGACCGGCTGGACGCTGCTGAACTTCCTCATGGACTCGCGCACCGGCCTGGGCCGCTTCCGCGACTTCCGCATCTCGAACTACCAGCTGATGATGCAGCTCATCGACAGCTGCATCGACTACCAGGACGTCGAGGAGATCCTCGCCCTGCCCGACGTGGCCGAGCGCGTGGAGCTGTTCCACTCCCAGGCCGAGCTCTTCAAGGCCCAGCTCGAACGCGTCACCACGCTGCACGGCGACGTCGCCGTCCTGGACCTGCGCGAGGAGGAGACGATCCACGCGGGGAACCGGTTCTTCGTCTACGCCCTGTACCCGCAGGCGCGGGTCTCGATGCACGTCATGTGGGGTCGGGCCAAGCAGAACACCGTGTTCGCCATCGGCAAGTCGATCGTGGACCGCACCTCCCCCGTCGACGTCGGCGGCGTCTGCCTGGAGCACGGCGGCGGCGGGCACCTCGCCGCGGGGACCTGCCAGGTGCCGCACGAGGACTCCGAGCGCGTCCTGGGCGAGCTCGTCGGCAAGCTGCGGACGCGCTGACCCCGGCGCGGAACGGCGTCTCGCGCAGCGGGTCCACCTAGACTCCGTCCCCGGAGGTGGGGCGTGGGCGAGCACGGGGAGACGACGCCGGACGGTGACGGCGGGCGGGGGCCCGTCAAGTCGGCCGAACGCACCGTCCGCATCCTGCAGGCGCTCGCGCAGCCGCCGTACGTCCTGTCGGTCGCGCAGCTTCAGGAACGCACCGGCTACCCGCGCTCCAGCCTGCACGCGCTGCTGCGCACGCTCGTGGACCTGCGCTGGGTCGAACCGCCCTCGGGTGCCTCGGGGGGTTACGGCATCGGGTCGCAGGCGCTGCTGACCGGGACGGCCTACCTCGACCGGGACCCCGCGCTGCCGCGGGCGCTGGCCGCCGTCGAGGCCGTCCGGGACGAGACGCGCTGCACCACGCACGTCGCGCGCCTGGAACCGGGCGGCGACGTCGTGTACCTGGCCACCCGCGAGGCGCCGGACGCCCACCGCACCCACTCCCGCGTGGGGCGGTTCCTGCCCGCGCACGCGACCGCGCTGGGCAAGGCGCTGCTGGCCGAACGCTCCGCCGCCGAGCTCGACGCCCTCCTGCCCGGGGACGCCCTGCCCGCGCTGACCCCGGACACCGTCGCGGACCGCGCCGCCCTCGACGCCGAGCTCGCGGAGGTCCGCCGCCGCGGCTGGGCCCTGGAACGCGGGCAGAACTCCCCGGGCACCGTCTGCGTCGGCGTGCCGGTGGAGTACCGGATCCCGGCGACGGACGCGCTGAGCTGCAGCCTGCCCGCCGCACTGGCCACCGACGCCGAGGTGGAGCGCGTGGCCGCCGTCCTCGTGCGCACCGCGGCCCGCCTCGCCCGTGAGCTGCGGGCGGCGGGGGTGCGCTGACCCCGCGGCCCGGCGGGGGTTCAGGTCCCCAGGCAGGGTCCCGTCCCCAGGGCCGCCAGTCCGGTGAGATCGCCTGCGGCGTAGTCGGTCAGGCCGGTCATCGACGGGTTCATGAGCTGACCGGGGTCCTCGACGTGGGCCAGGCCGACGAGGTGGGCCAACTCGTGCAGCCAGACCGCCTCCACGAGCGCGGCCTCGCCCGGGTGGGAGGGGTCGAGCGCGGCGCCGTCGACGGTGAGCCCGACCGTGCCGGAGACGTGCACCTGCCGGCCGGCGGGGGTGGTGACCGTGATCGGCCCGCCGCGGCCGAGGACGTGGGACTCACCTCCGGCGGCGGGGTCCTCGGCGTGCTCGGCGGGCAGGTTCCAGCGCACGAGGACGGGCGCCCAGGAGGAGCGGAGCCAGCCGTCCTGCACGGGTGAGGTCCGTTCGGTGTCGTCGGTCTCGCCGTCGTCGACGAACCGCAGACCGCTCGCGCGGCTGACGCGGTCCACGGCCGCGTCGAGGACGGGCCGCCCGCCGGCGGGCATCCCCTCGGGGTTGACGACGAAGTGGACGGGGCGGCACGGGTCCCACCGGACGGGCTGCCCCGCGGCGTCGGTGGCGAGGGGTTCCCAGCGGTCGCTGCCGACCGCGACCGGGGCCGGAAGCCCCAGCGGGGCGTCCTGGCCGTCGCGGGCGACGGGGAACGCGGCGGTGGTGCCCGGTCCCGGTCCGGCGGTGGACGTCACGTCCCCCAGGGCGCCGGACCCGACGGCGACGACGAGGGCGAGGGCCGCGCCGGCGCCCACCAGGATCGGCCACCGGCGACGGCGCCCCCGGGCGGTGGGGGCGGCGCGCCAGCCGGTGTCGGCGACGGTGCGGCCGGTCGCCTCGTCGAGGACCCACTGGGGCACCCGTCCGGTCGGCGAGCGCGGGACGTCGGGCAGGTCGTCGAGCTCGCGCGGGCGGGGCGGGTCGATCGGCGGCACCCGACCAGCCTCGCCCACCGGAGCCGCCCGGCGCGGCGTTCGCGGCCCCGGGTACCTCGGACGGGTCAGCGGCGGGGCACGAACCGGAACACCCCGGCTGCGGCGGCCACCGCCAGCACCGCGACCCCGCCGGTGGCCACGACCAGTCCCCCGGCCCCGGCGAGCGCCCCCACGAGCAGCGGCCCGGAGGCCACCCCCGTGTCCGTCACCAGCCGCCAGGCGCCGAGGAAGACGGCCCGGCCACCGGGCGGGGCGTGGTCGGCGCCGAGGGTCATGACGAGCCCGGCGCCCATGCCGTTGCCGACGCCCAGGACGACGCCGACGAGGGCGACCGTCCACGCCGCCCCGGTGAAGGGCAGGAGCACGTGCCCGAGGGCGAGCACGAGCATCGACGGCACCCCGACGGCCACCCGGCCGAGGCGGTCCATGACCGAGCCGGCCGGGTAGAACAGCAGCATGTCGACCGCTCCGGAGACCCCGGCGACCAGGCTCGTGGTGGTCGCGTCGAGGCCGAGGTGGTCGCACCACAGCGGCAGCACCGTCTGCCGGGACTGGCGCACGGCCTGGACGGCGAGCGCCGCGACGCCGAGGGTGGCCAGCACCCGGGCGTGGGTGCGGAACACCTCGCGCAGGGTGGGTGCGGGGCCGTGGTGGGCCTCGTCGAGCTGGGGGTCGGGCAGGGCCAGGACGACGACCGCGGCGGCCAGCACGGCGAGGACCGCGACGGCGTAGGACCCGCGCACCCCACCGGCGGCGCTGCCCGCGGCGCCGAGGAAGGGCCCGGCGAACGTGCCGATGCGCCCGACCCCGCCGAGGGTGGACAGCGCCCGGGCCCGCAGGTGCGGCGGTGCGGCGGCGGTGAGGAAGGACTGCCGGGCCAGCCCCCACACGGCGGCGGCCAGGCCGAGGGCCAGGACGCAGACCGCGAGGAGGGGTTCGGAGGGGGCGAGGGCCGCGCCGGTGAGGGCGAGCCCGGAGACGAGCGCGGCGGCGAGCATCGCGACCCGTTCCCCGGCGCGGGTGACGAGGGCCCCGGCGGGCAGGGCGCCGGCGACCTGCCCGACGCCGAGGAGGGCGACGACGACGGCGGAGACGGCGACGGTGGCGCCGAGGTCGCGGGCGGTGAGGGGCAGGACGGGCAGGACCGCGCCCTGGCTGGTGCTGAACAGCGCCGCGGGGGCGTACACCGCGGCCAGGGGACGCCACCCGCCGAAGACCGGTCCGGGAGGGGTGGGCACCGCAGCACCTTCGCAGGGTCAGCGGGCGAGGGCGAACCCGGTGGTGCGGGCGCTGCGGGCGCGCAGGGCGATCCCGGCCGAGCGGGCCAGGAGCATCCCCAGGACGGAGAAGACGACGGCGTTGCCGATGACCGCGGCGATGTCGTCCCCGGCGACGCCGTGCAGGAACAGCCAGGTGCCCCACTGCTGACCGAACCAGTGCTGCGCTCCGTAGCCGACGACGAAGCGCAGGACGCAGGCGCCGGTCCAGAAGGCGAGGTAGCCGGCGCCGATGCGGGTGACGACCTCGCCGGTGGCCTCGTCGCGGCCGACGCGGGCCAGGGCGACCGCGCCCAGGCCCAGCAGCAGCCCGGCGAGCGCGCCGGCCGCCTCGACGGCCAGGCCGAGGCCGTGCGTCACGACGTGGGAGGCGAACCACAGCGCGATCGGCCCGCCGATGAGCAGGGGCCGCAGCACGCGGCCGCGGGCGACGCGGCGCACGCCGAGGTCGGCCAGCACGGTGGTGAGGATCATCGCGGCGTTGACGACGAGGGCGGTGGTGAGGGACATCGGGGCTCCTTGCCGGGGGGTGCTGGTGCGGACACCAGGACCCTCCCGCCGGCGGGCACCCCCGGGCATCGACCGCTGGGCCGGTCCCGGGTGGAACCCGCGGGTGGAGGTCTCCACCCGCTACCGGTGGGCGCGGGCCGGGATCTGGGTGGCGAGCTTGCCGCCGGAGACGTCGAGGAGGGTGCCGGTGATGTAGGAGGCCGCGTCGCTGGCGAGGAACACGAGCAGGTCGGCGACGTCGTCGGCGCTCTCCCACCGGCGCAGGGACAGGGTGTCGAGCAGTTCGTCCGCGGCGGCCGGGGGGAGGTCGGCGAACCCGTTCATGGCAGTGGGGACCATGCCCGGGGCGTAGGCGTTGACGGTGATGTCGTGGGGCCCGAGTTCGGAGGCCAGGACGCGCGTGAACTGCACGACGGCGGCCTTGGACGCGGCGTAGGCGGCGCTGCCGACGCTCGGGACGATCGCGGCGAAGGACGCGGCGTTGAGGATGCGGCCGCGGTGGCGGGGTTTCATGACCTCGGCGACGGCCCGGCTGACGAGGAACACCCCGCCGACGTTGACGTCCAGGCAGCGGCGGAACCGCTCCCACGTCAGGTCCGCGACCCGGCCCTCGACGTTGACGCCGGCGTTGTTCACGAGGACGTCGATCGTTCCGTGGCGTTCGACGACGGCGTCGACGGCGGCCTGCACGGACACCGGGTCGGTGACGTCGCACGTGATCCGGGCGATCTGCTCGGGCAGGTCGTCCTCGAAGGCGAGGTCGAGGGCCGCGACGTGGGCGCCCTCGGCCGTGAACCGGCGGGCCAGGGTGCGGCCGATGCCGCGGCCGGCGCCGGTGACCACGACGACGCGGTCGGACAGGTCGAGGTGCACGGGGTCGTCCTCTCGTCGGTGAGCCGATCCATTGAGCATACTGTTCGTGTGGACGGACGAGCGGAGGAGACGGGCGTGGGACGAGTCCTGTGGATCACGGGTGCGGGGTCGGGCATGGGGCGGGCCGTGGCGCGCTCGGCCGTGGCGGCCGGCTGGACGGTCGCCCTCAGCGGCCGGCGCGCGGACGCGCTGCACGAGAGCGCGGTCGCCGCGGGCGGGACGTGCCTGGAACTCCCCCTGGACGTGCGCGACGGGGACGCCGTCCGCGCCGCGCGGGACCGGATCGTCGCCGAGTTCGGCCGCATCGACGGGCTCGTGCTGGCCGCGGGCCGGAACACGCCGCAGCGGAACTGGGACGACCAGGACATCGCCACGTTCCACGACGTGGTCGCCGTGAACCTCGGCGCCGTCGTCACCGTGCTGGACGCGACGCTGCCGGACCTGCGCGCCAGTTCCGGGGTTGCCGTCGTCGTCTCCTCGTACGCCGGCTGGTCGTTCCACCCCAGCGCCGGGGTCGCCTACTCCGCCAGCAAGACCGCGCTCGGCTCGGTCGTCCGCACCCTGAACGCGACCGAGGCCGGTCACGGTGTCCGCGCCTGCCACCTGTGCCCCGGCGACGTGGCGACTGACTTCCTCGACCAGCGCCCCTCCGTCCCCGACGCGGCCGCGCGGGAACGGATGCTGACCCCCGACGACATCGCGCGGACGGTGCAGTTCGTCCTCGACTCCCCCGCCCACGTCCGCATCGACGAACTGGTGCTCTCCCCCATCGTCCAGCGGTGAGCAGTCCCGCGTTCGGCCGGGTCCTGGACCACGTCGGCGCGGCCGTCGTCGCCGGTGACCTGCCCGCCGGGACGCGGACGTCGGTGGAGGCCCTCGTGGAGCAGACCCTCGCCTCGCGCAGCATCGTGCGCGAGGCCACCCGCGTCCTCGTCGCGCTCGGGCTGCTGACGGCCGGGCCCCGGGTCGGGCTCGTCGTGCAACCGGCCGAGCGCTGGAACCTGCTGGACCCGCACGTCGTGCGCTGGCGGCTGGCCGGGCCGGACCGGGCGGCGCAGGTGCGGGAACTGACCGAACTCCGGGCGGCCGTGGAACCCGTCGCGGCGCGGGCCGCGGCGCGGCGCGCGGACACCGCGACGCGGAACCGGCTGCGGGACCTGGCCGCCGCGTTCACCGACGCCCCCGGGGAGTTCGCCCGCTGGGACGCGGCCCTGCACGAGGAACTCCTGCGCGCCGGCGGGAACCCGATGGTCCGCACGCTCGGCGCGGTGGTCGCGCTCGCCGTCCGCGACCGCGCCGACGTCCCCCCGCGGCGGCTCGACGTGCGGTTGCACGCCGACCTGGCGCAGGCGGTGGCCGACGGGGACGAGGGCCGGGCCGGTGACCTGGTCGCGCGGATCGTCCGGCGCACGTCGGGACCGTGAACCGGCGACCCGACGCCGGCCCGGCTCGTGCGGCACAGTGCTGTCGTGAGCACTCGTCGACTGATCTCCAGCGGTGGCCCCTGGGAGGCCGCCGTCGGCTACTCCCGCGCTGTCCGCGCCGGTGACCACGTGAGCGTGGCCGGCACGACCGCCGCCACCCCCGACGGCCCGGCGGGCGGTGACGACCTCGCCGAGCAGACGCGCGTCTGCCTGACGCGCATCCGCGCCGCCCTGCTCGAAGCCGGTGCGACCCTCGAGGACGTCGTGCGCACGCGGATGTTCGTCACCGACATCTCCCGGTGGGAGGAGGTGGGGCGCGTGCACGGCGAGTTCTTCGGCCACGTCCGCCCGGCCGCCACGATGGTCGAGGTGAGCGCGCTCATCGACCCCGGACTGCTCGTCGAGATCGAGGCGGACGCGGTCGTCGTCCGCTGAACCCCCCGGCCGGCCCGCGGGCCCGCCGTCGCCGACGTGCTCCACTCCAGGGCCGGGGCGGAGGCCCGGACCCGCGCGACCGTCCACCGGGGAGCCGGCCCAGACGGTCGGGCGACGGCCTGAGGAGCGGAGGCGTGCGGGGCTGACTAACCTCAGGACCTCGATCGGGTGGGTGTCGAGACACGGCTCCGCCGATGACGACGGTGAGGCACTCGGTGACGGAGCACGACGTGGACGACGCCTCGACGGCGGTCCTGGCCGGACTGGACCGGGCCGGTGGGACGAGGACCCGCGCCGTGCCCCCCGCAGGCGCGCACGGTGCGGCCGGTGGTGGGCGCGGCAGGACCGGCACGGGCCGGGAGGGCGCGTGAGCGGCGCGGTGCACGAGCCGGAACTGCCCGTCGACGAGGGGGTCGGCAGCGACCGTCTGCGCTCGGCGGCGATGCACCAGGTGCCCTGGTACGTCTTCGTCATGTCCGGTCCCCAGCACCGGGTCGTGGCCGCCAACCGGGCGATCCTGAACGTCCTCGGCGGGTTCAACCCGGTGGGCCTGACCGTGACCGAGGTCCTCGGGGGCAGCGAGAGCCAGGGCATCGTGGAGATGTACGACCGCGCCTACGACGGCGAGCAGGCCCAGTTCCACCGGATGCGCTTCGCCGTCGCCGCACCCAACGGCCACCGGGAGGAGATCGTCATCGACTTCGAGGTGAGCCCGTTCCGCGACGCGGGCGGGAGCACCGTCGGGATCATCGCCGTCGGACGGAACGTCATCGACCTCGTGCGCCGGGAGGAGGCCGAAGCCGCCGCCGCGGCGGAGCTGACCCGCCGCTACCGGCGGGCCACCGACGTGATCGAGGAGGTCCAGCGTGCGCTGCTGCCGGCCCGGTTGCCGGTGCTGCCGCGGGTGCAGGTCGCGGCGAGCTACGTCGTCGGGGGCGCCGAGCAGGCCGCCGGTGGGGACTGGTTCGACGTGCTGGCCCGACCCGACGGGACGGTGGCCGCGGTCGTCGGCGACGTCGTCGGGCACGGGGTGGCGGCATCGGCGGTGATGGCCCAGCTGCGGGCGGTCGCGCTGGAGCGCCTGGACGCCGGTGCGGACCCGGCGCAGACGGTCGCCGCACTGGACCGCTTCACGCGGGTGGTCCCCGCAGCGCGGTCGGCAACGGTGTGCGTCCTCGTCCTGGCACCGGGTCGGGGAGAGGGGCAGGACCGACCCGCGGTGACGTACTGCCTGGCCGGTCACCCCCCGCCCCTGGTCCTGGACCCCGGCGGCGGCAGCCGCTACCTGGACCCCAGCGGCACCCCGCCGCTGGGCAGCAGGGGGGACGGGGGCGTCGAGCGCGACGTCCAGCGGGCCGCGTTGGGTGCCGGGGAGCTGGTGCTGCTGTACACCGACGGCATCATTGAGCGTCCCGGGGTGCCGGGGACGGTCGGGACGGTGGAGCTGGCGCGAACGGCGGCCGCGGCGGCGGCCGATGAGCTGATCCCGGCGTTCACGCTGGCCTCGGCGGTGGACCGGGTGAGCGCGCAGACGCTGGAGCGGTTGACCCGCGAGACCGGCTCGCTCGACGACGTCACCCTGCTGGCCCTGCAGCCGGTGACACCCTCACCGGACCTGCACGTGCACACCCGCCTGACGCGGGCGGGGATCCCCGCGGTCCGGGCCCAGCTGCGTCGCTGGCTGGGGCCGGACCGCACGGCGAGCCTGGCCGTCGACCAGCTCGACGAGGTCGTCGGCGAGTTGCTGGAGAACGTCGTCGACCACGCCTACGGCATCGAAGGTCCCGAGGGTCCCGGGGACCTCGCGGGGCGCGTGCGCGTGGACGGGGAAGGCCCGGTCACCGTGCGCGCCCACCTGGACGACCTGGGCCTGCTCACGGTGAGCGTCGCCGATGAGGGCACGTGGGTGCCGCGGCCGGAACCGGTGGCCCACCGGGGCATGGGCCTGACCTTCGCCCAGGAGTTCGCCGAGCAGGTGCACGTCGACTCCTCCACGGCCGGCACCACGGTCACCGTCCTCTTCCGGCCGTGGACGTCCTCCCGGGGCGCGGCCCCGGTGGCCCCCCGTCAGGTGCCGGGGTTGTTCGACACCTACACCGAGCACCGAGAGGGGCGGGCGGTGATGACGGTGCGCGGGCCGGTGGACGCGGCGAACGTGGCCGAGCTGGACTCGGAGCTGGCGCTGAACGTGGTGCCGGGGGCCGCGCCGTTGCAGGTGGACCTGCAGCAGGTGAGCGTGCTGTCCAGCGCGGCCCTGCACACCTTGCGCCGGCGCCTGGAGCAGGGCGAGCGCGCCGGGGTGCGGGTCGACCTGCTGAGCAGCCCCGGGACGGTGGCCCAGCAGGTCCTCGCCCTGGCCGGGATGGACACCGGCAGGAGGGCCGCCACGGGCGGCGGCGACGCTCCCTGAGCGCCCGGGAGGATCAGCAGGACCGGTCGACCATCACTCCAGGTGCCCGGTGGCGGCGACGTCGGCGGCCACGTCGCGCAGTTTGCGGTTGGTGTCCTGGCTGTAGCGGGTCAGGACCGCGAACGCCTGCTCGGCGGTCAGCTTGTGCCGGGCCATGAGGATCCCCTTGGCCTGGCCGATCAGGTCACGGCTGTCCAACGCGGCGCGCACGTTGGCGACCTCCTGGGTGCCGGCGACCGCGATGGCGGCGTGGGAGGCCAGCAGCTGCCCGACGTCTTCAGCCTCCTCGTCGAACGCCCCGGGGTTCGGGGCCAGGAGGTTGAGGGCGCCGAGGTTGTCACCGGCGACGTACAGCCGCACGCACACGGCGGAGGCGACTCCCACGTCGGGGGCGCGGCGGGCCAGGGCCGGCCACCGGGTGTCCGCCGCCAGGTCGTCGACGCGGACGAGGGGCTCGGTGAACAGGGCGTCCAGGCACGGGCCCTCACCGAGTTCCTGCTGCAGGGCGTCGAAGGAGCCCGCGCCGGGACTGGTCGCGGCAACCGCGGAGACCACCTGCCGGCGCCGGACCTGGGTGATGGTGGCCTCCCGCGCGCCGGGGACCAGCGCGACGGCCGCGGTGACGATGCCGTCCAGGACGTCCTGGGGGTCCCGGTGCCGGTGCAGCTGCAGGGCCAGCTCCGCCAGCCGCCGGCTCAAGGAGCTGCCGGTGCCATCCGTGCGAGCCGCGTGGGGTGTCTGGACGCCGCTGTCGGTCATGCCGACGCCTCCCTCGGATCCGGGGCTCGTGCGCCGTGGTTCGACGCGTCGAGCCACCGTAGTGCCGGGAGCAGGCGAGCGGCAGGTGGCCGGTGGAGCAGGTCGGACCACGGTCGCTCAGACCACGGTCGGCGCGGACGATGCAGACGCCGTCACGGACGGTCGAGGTGGTGGCGACGTTCCTGCGGGCCTCGCAGAGGTCGATCCCCTGGGCGCCCGCTGTCGGACAGGCCCCACCGCGGTGGTGCTGCCGACGCGCGGACAGGAGCGTCCGGGAACCACGGCCCCGGTCGACGATCGCCCGTCAGCGTCCTCGACGCTGCACGAGCGCGACGTCCGTGACCGTGGAGTCGGCGTGGTGCGGGTGAGTCGTCGACGGCTCCCGCGCGCTGCGCGGTCACCCAGGAGCGGGACGACCGCGCGGTCACCGGTGCACTGCGGGGGTCGAGCCGCGCCGCGGGAACGTCCGTGTCGCAACCCGTCCGCCGCGAGGGGGGCGGGTGAGACGTGCCGCTCCGGCGGCGTCCGACCGCCGCGGGCCGAGGCGGCCCGGACCCGCTCCGACGGGTGACCCGCACCCCGGTGCCCCGGCACCGGACCCGCTGGAGAGGATCGGCGTCGTGACCCGCGTCCGACTCCTGCCCGTCCGCGTCGAGAACGGCGACGGTCCCCCGGTGACCGTCGACCTCGCGCGCGCCACCGGCGCCACCGAGGGCATCAGCCGGTGGGGGGCGGCGGCGTGACCGGACCGCTCGACAGCGCAGCGCCGCCCCCCCACCGCCCGGACCCCACCGCCGGGGCGCGAGCGAGTTCGGCGGGTGAGGTGTTCCGGGCGTTCCTCGTCCTGGGCCTGACCTCGTTCGGCGGGCCGGTCGCGCACCTGGGGTACTTCCGCGAGGCGTTCGTGGTGCGGCGGCGCTGGCTGAGCGAGAACGCCTACGCCGACCTGGTCGCGCTGTGCCAGTTCCTGCCGGGCCCGGCCTCCAGCCAGGTCGGCATGGCGCTGGGCCTGCGCCGCGCGGGGCCGCTGGGGATGCTGGCGGCCTGGACGGCGTTCACGCTGCCCTCGGCCGTGCTGCTGGTCGCCTTCGCCCTGGGCGTCGGCGTCGCCGGGGTCGACCCGGACGCGGGCTGGTTGCGCGGTCTGGTCGCGGCCGCGGTGGCGGTCGTGGCGCACGCCGTCCTCGGCATGGCGCGCACCCTGGCCCCGGACCGCCCCCGCGCCACCATCGCCGTCGCGGCCCTGGCGGTGGCCGTCCTCGTGCCCACCGCGCTCGGGCAGGTGACCGCGATCGTCGTGGGGGCCCTGGCCGGTCTGGTCTGGGTGCGCGGGGTGGCCGGCACCACCGCGGCCGAGGACGCCGTCACCCCCGCCCTGCGCCGGCGCACCGGCGCCGTGCTGCTGGGCCTGTTCGCGCTGCTGCTGGTGCTGCTGCCCGTCCTGACCGCCGTGACCGGCAGCGCCGCCGTGGGGCTGGTCGACAGCTCCTACCGGGCCGGTTCCCTCGTGTTCGGCGGCGGTCACGTGGTCCTGCCCCTGCTGGAGGCCGAGACCGTGCACCGCGGACTGGTCGGCCGCGACGACTTCCTCGCCGGGTACGGCGCCGCGCAGGCCGTCCCGGGTCCCCTGTTCACCTTCGCCGCCTACCTCGGCGCCGTGCGCACCGCCGCTCCGGGCGGGCTGGCCGGGGCCGGGCTGGCCCTCGTCTCGATCTTCGCGCCCTCGGCCCTGCTGGTCGCCGGCGGCCTGCCGTTCTGGGAACGGCTGCGCAGCTCCCCCCTGGCCCGGCGGGCCCTGGCCGGGACCGGGGCCGCCGTCGTCGGGCTGCTCTCCGCGGCCCTGTACGACCCCGTGTTCACCGACGGTGTCACCTCGACGGGAACCCTGGTGGTCGCCGTCGCCTCCTTCGTCGCGCTGACGGTGTGGAGGGCACCGGCCTGGGCCGTCGTCCTCGGAGCCAGTTGCGCCGGGCTGGTCCTGCTCTGACGGCGAGGACGCACGAGGGCCCAGGAGGGCCCAGGACGACGTGCGGCGCCCCCGGGGCGGACCTAGGGTCACCCCGACACCCGCTGCACCGGAGGAGTTCACGTGAGCCAGACCGCCGACGACGGCACGACCCGCGAGCACCTCGCCCGCGCCGTGGACCTGGCCACCGGCAACGTCCGCGACGGCGGGAAACCCTTCGGCTGCGTCGTCGTGGAACGGGCCACGGGCGAGGTGCTGGTCGAAGCCGTCAACCGCACCGTGCAGGACGGCGACGTCACCGCCCACGCCGAGATCACCGCGCTGCGGGAACTGGCCGGCCGGGGCCGCAAGGAGCTCACCGGGTGCGACGTGTTCGTGACGGCCTCACCGTGCCCGATGTGCCTGGGGGCCCTCTACTACGCCGCCCCCGACCGCGTCGTCTACGCCGCGACCCGCGAGCAGGAGGGTGAGCACTACGAGGACGGGGGCCGGTACTTCACCCTCGACAGCTTCTACGGCGAGTACGCGAAGGACGAGGCCGACCGCGCCCTGCCGATGAGCCAGGGGCCGCACCCGGACCCGCAGGAACCCTTCCGCCGGTACGAGGCGGAGCACCGCAGCTGACGCCCCACCGTCCGCCTCACCGTCGCGGGGCGACGGCTCCCGCCAGGGCGACCCCCGCACCGCAGAACACCAGCGGGAGGACGAGAGCCGCGGTCAGCCCCACCCCACCGGCCAGCCAGCCGATGACAGCGGGGCCGGCGAGCAGCCCGACGTACCCGGCGCTCACCACGCGGGAGATCGTCACCCCGGGGTTCGCCGCACCGAGGTTCCCGGCCGCGGTGAAGATCTGCGGGACGGTCCCGGACAACCCCAGCCCGAACACGACCCAGCCGACGAGGGTCACCCAGAAACCCACGGCGAGGACGGGACTGAGGACGACGACGAGCATCCCGGCGGCGGCCACGGCCGATCCCACCCGGACCACGCTCACCGCGCCGAAGCGGTGCGCGACGGGATCGGCCGTGAACCGGCCGACCGTCATCGCGACGGCGAACGCCGCGTAGGCCAGCGACGCCGCCGCGGCCGACTGATCGAGGTCCTCCACGGCCTGCAACGCGCTCCAGTCGTTCGCGGTGCCCTCGGCGAGCATGAGCAGGAACGCCGTGAGCGCCAGGGCGAGCAGGCGCCCCGTGCGACGGGGCCCCGCCGGCGTCCCGGCACGGTCTCCGGGGGTGGGGTCGGAGGCAGTGGGCCGGGCCGTCCGAGCCGGCACCGAGGGCAGGCTGACGACGGCGAGGACCGCCACCGCGAGCGCCCCGGCGACGAGGGTGGGCAGCAGGCCCAGCCCGGCGGACTGCAGCAGCGCGCCGAACCCGGCCCCCACGGCACCACCGACGGAGAAGAACGCGTGGAAGCTGGACATGATCGGCCGGCCCCACGCGCGTTCGACGACGACGGCCCGCTCGTTCATGGCGACGTCGACCGCGCCGATGCCCACCCCCAGGACGAACAGCGCGACCCCGAGGTGCCAGGGCGCGACGGCCAGCCCCGGCGCGAGCACCCCGAGGACGATCAGCGCGGACCCGACCGCGGCCACCGGCCGGCTGCCGATCCGGTCCACCAGCGGGCCGCTGGCCTGCATGGCGACGACCGACCCGGCCCCGAGGAGGAGCAGCAGACCCCCCAGCACGCCGTGGGAGATCCCCAGCCGTTCCTGGACGGCGGGGATGTTGACGACCCACGTCGCGAGACCGAGCCCCGCGAGGAGGAACAACCCGATGACGGCGGCGCGAGGACGGCGCAGCGCGGAACGGTCGGGTGCCGCGGTCACGGCGGTGGGGGAGGACGTCATGCGTACGATCGTACACACCATGCGGACGGTCGTACACTCCTCGTGTGACGGACCACTTCGCGGGCGACCCCCGCACGAACCGCGAACGCATGCTCGCCGGGGACCTCTACGTCGCCGACGACCCGGAGAACGCGCGCCGGGCCCAGCGGGCCGTCCGCCTCACCGAGGCGTACCACCGGGCGTCCGTGCAGGACCAGGTGGCCGCCCTCCCCCTCCTCGCCGAACTCCTGGGCTCGCTGGGCGAGGGGGCGTTCGTCAAACCCCCGCTGTTCGTCGACTACGGCGAGCACCTGCACATCGGCCCGCGGACGTTCGTGAACCACAACCTCGTCGCCCTCGACGTCGCCACGATCACCGTGGGCGCCGACTGCCAGATCGGCCCGAACGTGCAACTGCTCACCCCCACGCACCCGCTCGAACCCGGTCCGCGCCGGGACGAGCTGGAGGCGGCGAAACCCGTCACGATCGGCGACAACGTGTGGATCGGGGGCGGCGCGATCGTTCTCCCGGGGGTGACGATCGGGGAGGACAGCGTCGTCGGGGCCGGGTCCGTCGTCACGAAGGACGTGCCCCCGCGGGTGCTCGTCGTGGGAAACCCCGCCCGCGTGGTGCGCGAGCTGTGAGCGTCCAGCGGACCCGCCGCACCGACCCCCGGCGGCGCGAGCGCATCGTCGAGGCCGCTGTGGCGTGCATCGCCGAGCACGGCGTCGCCGGCACCTCCCACCGGCGGGTCGCGCAGTCCGCCGACGTCCCCCTGGGGTCGATGACGTACCACTTCGACGGGATGGACGAACTCCTCCGCGAGGCGTTCACCTCCTTCGCCCGGCGCATCTCGGCCACCTTCGCCGAACGCCTCGGCCCGGCAGCCGGCGCGGACGACCCCGACGGGGTGATCGACGCGCTCGTGGACCTGATCCACGTCGACCTGCAACGCTCGAGCGCCGAGCACGTGCTCACCTACGAGCTCTACACGCTCGCCGCCCGCCGGCCCGAGTTCCGCGAGATCACCCAGACCTGGATGCACGCCAGCCGCGAGGTGCTGGGCCGCGCGTTCGACCCCGTCACCGCGCGCCGCCTGGACGCCTACGTCGAGGGGGCGGCGCTGCACATCGCCCTCGACCCCGACCCCCAGCCGCGGGAGCAGACGCGCACCGCGCTGCGACTGCTCGCCGGACGCTGAGCGCGGTTCCGGTGCGGGCCGGGGTGCAGGAGCGCCCACGGCTGTTCCCGCGTCCGACCCGACCAGGACAGGACAGGACACCCACCGGTGTCACCGCGTGAGGTGAGCCGTGGGTGTCCCGGGGGCGTCGCCCCGGCGACGTCGGGAGGACACCCACGGGTGTTCCCACACCCGGTCCACCGTGGGTGCAGGCGTGAGTGCGGGCGTGGGACCGGTGCGGGCCCGCCTCAGACCGAGGCGGGATCGGCGGTCCTGGACCGCGCGAACGTCGCGGACAGCGCCCGGTACTGGGGGCTCGCGAGCGCGACGAGGGTGGCGAGGACGCCGAGGAAACCGGTGACGACGAACACGAGGGCGATCGCGCGGGCCTGCCCCGTCCCGAACCAGCCCCCGATCGCCGCCGCACCCGCGCCGTCCGTCATGAACGGCACGACGACGAACTGCGTGAGCGGCCCGACGAGGAACGCCGTCACCGGGGAGGCGGCCTGCTCGACGCTCTGCGCGAAACCGAACACCCGTCCCTGCCGCTCGTACGGCACGACCCGTTGCAGCACCGTCTGCTCGGCGGCCTCGGCGAAGGGCATGAGCAGCATGAACACCGCCATCGCGACCGTCAGCGTGAGGACGGAGGACACGAGCGGGAAGGCGAACGTCACCCCCCACGACGCGACGTTCACCAACAGCAGCACGCGCACGGGCCGGCTGCCCAGGCCCACGCGGGCGACGAGCAACCCGCCGACGATCATCAACGCGCTCAGCCCGCCCCACAGCAGCCCCCACACCTGCACGGACACCAGGGACAGCCCGTAGGCGTCCATGAGGGCCATGAACCCGCCGGCGATGAAGTTGTTGAAGCAGCTGAACGCGATGAGGGGGACGAGGCCGGGGACGGACCGCACGAGCCGCCACGTCCCGCGCAGGTCCACACCCCCGACCGCGGGAGCGTCCTCACCCGTGCTGAGCACCCGCGTCTCGGGCACCCGCACGGTCGCGAGGTGGACCACCGCGGCCACCAGCACCACGAGCGCGAGGACGAGCACCCACAGCATCCCGCCGACCGCGACGAGCACCCCGCTGATCACCGACGTCACGAGCATCGAGACCCCGCCGACGGTGCCGAGCAGACCGTTCGCGCGGTCGCGCCGGTCGGCCGGCACGAGCATCGTGACGAGGGTGGGCAGCGCGATGCCGCGCGGGTTCCCGGCGATGACCCCGCCCATGAGCAGCACGATGAACGCCCACAACTGCCAGGACGCGACGTCGGCGAACACCGCCGCCGGGGTCAGCAGGTACAGCACGAGGCACAGGCCGTAGACGAGGAACGACGCGATCGCCGAGCCCTGCATGACGGTCCGCTTGTGGTGGTCGTCGACGAGGCTGCCGAACCAGATCCCCGTCGCGGCCGTCGCCACGACGAAGATCCCGGCGATCATCCCGGTGGCGAACACCGACCTCGTCGCCAGGAAGACCCAGAACGTGAGGGCGAACCAGACGGTGTAGTTCAGGACGTTCACGACCCCGTGGTTGACGAGCAGGTGCACGAACGTCCGCTGGGTGCCGTGCCGCAGGTCCAGGCGGGGACCGGGACCGCTGGGGGCGTCGGAGGTGGACACGCGCTCTCCTGTCGTCGGGCTCGGACCCTGCGGGGACGCGGGGTCTGCAGCTCAGACCCGTCCGGGCGCCCGAACTCATCGCCGAGCGTGCCACGTCACGGTTCTCCGGCGACAGCCGTTTCCGGGGCGCCCCAGCTCGCCAGCAGCGGCAGCACCCGCGCCGTCGGTGAGTCGGCCTGCACGGTGTAGACGTCGAGCCGCTGGTCGGGGTCGAGCGGGGCCACGACCGACTCGATCCCGAACACCAGCGGTCCGGCCTCGGGGTGGTCCACGTGCTTGGTCACCGACGTGCGGAACGTGACGCCCCGGTCGGCCCACCACCGCGCGACGTCGGCGTCGGCGCGCCGCAGTTCCTCCACCAGGGCGCTCAGGCGCCGGTCGTCGGGACGGCGGCCCAGTTCGCAGCGCAGGGACCCGACGGCCGGGGCGGCGAAGTCGTCCCAGTTCGTGATGCGGGTGCGGGCGTGGGGGTCGAGGAACAGCCAGCGCGCGAAGGACGACCCGGGTTCCATCGCCGCCCCCAGCACCGCCGTCAGCAACCCGTTGCGCGCCAGGACCTCCGAACGCCGGCCCAGCAGCAGGGCGGGGACGTGCGCGAGCGTGTCGAGCAGCCGCAGCAACCCCGGGTCCGGGCGCTGCGGCACCTCGGGGCCGGCCCGGCGCCGCCGCGCCGTCGGGGCGGCCAGGTCGTGCAGGTGGGCCCGCTCCAGGTCGTCGAGCTGCAGGGCCCGGGCCAGGGCCTCGACGACGTCCTCGCCGACCGTGGGCTGGCGGCCCTGTTCCAGCCGGCTGTAGTGGTCCGGGCTGAGCCCGGCCAGCACGGCCAGTTCCTCCTCGCGCAGCCCCGGCACGCGCCGCGGTCCGGGGAAGGGCGTGATGCCCGCCCGGGCGGGCGTCAGGCGGTCGCGCCGGGACCGCAGGAAGGCCCCGAGGGCGGCACGGTCGGTGGGCACCCCCGCAGCCTGGGAGCGGGCCGCGGTCCGGACCTGGTCACGCCGTGACCAGGCACGAGGCGCCCTGGTGGTCGGCGCCGCGACGGCGTTCGGTGGTGCCCGTGACCACGCAGCAGACCGTCCTCGTCACCGGGTCCACCAGCGGGATCGGTGCCGCCACCGCCCGGACCCTCGCCGCCGGCGGCTGGACCGTCCTCGTCACCGGCCGCGACACCGCGCGCGGGGAGGCCGTCGTCGCCGACGTGCGGGCCCTGGGCGGCACCGCCCGCTTCCTCGCCTGCGACCTCACGGCCGCCCCCGACGTCCTGCGCCGCTTCGCCGCCGAGGCCGTCGAGGCCGCGGGCGGGCGCCTGGACGCCGTCGTGCACGACGCGGCGCTGTGCCCGGCCAACGACACCGCCACCCTCTCCGACGCCGACCTCGAGGCGACACTCGCCGTGAACGTCCGCGCCCCGCACGTCCTGACCGCCGCCCTGGCGCCGGCGATGGCCCACGTCGGGCACCCGTTCGTCGGCCTCTACTCCGCGACGAAGGCGGCGCAGATCCAGCTCGCCCGGTCCTGGGCCGCGGAGTTCGGGCCGCGCGGCGTCCGCGTCAACACCGTCTCCCCCGGCGTCACCCGCACCCCGGTCGGCGCCGCCGACGCCGCCGACGCCGACGTCGTCGCCGCCGTGACGCGGGGCACCCCGGCGGGCCGGCCCGGGACGCCGGAGGAGGTGGCGGACGCGGTGGCGTGGGTGCTGTCCGAGCGGGCCGGGTACGTGCACGGCGCGGAGATCGCCGTGGACGGGGGCATCACGTCGGTCGCGCGGGTGTGAGCTCGCGGGTGTCCCGGCGCGCGTCGACGGTGCGGTCCGCGACCCGCGCCGGGACGAGGACGACGGGGACGCGCAGGGTCCGCAGCGGCAGCGCCCCGACCGACCCGGCCGCGAGCACCACGAGGTCCCCCACCCCGGTCCGGTGCGGCAGCACGTCGGCGAGGGAGCCCTCGGCGACCTCGGCGCGCACGGGCCGGTGCGTCCCGGCCGACAGGCGGGCCCGGACGGCGTGGTGGGCGGCGACGGCCCGCAGGTGCGCGTGCCGGCGACCGGCCTCTCCCCCACCGGAGGAGGGGGCCCGCCAGGTGGTGAGCAGGTGCACGGGCAGGTCGCGGCCGCGACCCCGGGCCCAGTCGGTGACGGCCTCCTCGGTGGAGGTGACGACGACCAGCCGCCGCGGTGGGGTGAGCACCGCGCGCGGGCCCACGAGGACGACGGGGACCCCGGCCGCGGCCAGGACCGCGCCGAGGACCCCACCGGTCCCGGGGGGCAGGGCGGTGACGTCGCGCCCGCAGCCCAGGACGAGCTCGGCCGCCTCGGCGGCGGCGGACAGCAGGGCGGGCACGGGGTCGTCGAGCGTGAGGGTGACGTCGACGGGGGGTTCACGGCCGGGGACGCGCAGGAGTTCCTCGGCGAGCACCCCGTCGACCGTCCCGTCGACCGTCCCGTCGACCGTCCCGTCGACCGTCCCGTCGAGCGTGCCGTCGATCCCGGCCCGGCTCCTGCCCGGCCCGACGACGACGTGCAGGGGGCGCCCCGTCGTCGCGCAGGCCTGCACGGCCCACCGCAGGGCCCGCCGGGACGCCCCGGAACCGGAGAACCCCACCGTCGTCGCTCGCACGCCGCCTCCTCGCGGTCGGGATCCGGGCTCGTCGTCCGGCCCTCCGATGGTGCCCCCGGACGGTCACGATCACAACGGGTGGGTGCTCAGCCCCCCGCCATCGTGCGGGCGATGCCGGAGGCGGAGTCCCCCGAACGGCGCAGCACGAACGCGACGACGGCCAGGGACACGAGGGTCAGCAGCAGCAGGAGCGTGGAGACGGCGGCGATCTCCGGGCGCAGCCCCGCCCGCAGGGACGAGAACACGTAGACGGGCCACGGGGTCGCCCCCGGCAAGGCGACGAAGCTGGCGACGATGGTGTTGTCCAGGCTGAGGGTGAAGGCCATGAGCCCACCGGCCAGGACCCCCGGCGCCGCCAGCGGCAGCGTGACGTCGCGGAACCGGCCCCACGGGGTCGCGTAGAGGTCGGCCGCGGCCTCCTCCAGCCGGGTGTCGAGGCCGGCGACGCGGGCCCGCACGATGAAGGCCACCACGGCCGTGGACAGCACCGAGTGCGCGACGACGAGGCGGGCGAGGCCGTCGCCGAACAGCGGCAACCCGGCCTCGGTGTCCAGGGACACGAACCAGCCGAGCAGCGAGATCGCGTCCACGATCTCGGGGGTGACCAGGGTCAGGCCCAGCAGCAGGGTCAGGGCCGCCGCCCAGCGCCCCCCGACCCGCGCCAGGGCCAGGGCCGCCAGGGAGCCGATGACCGCCGACAGCAGCGCCGCCCCGGCCGCGGCCTGCAGGGAGGTCACCACCGCGGCGCGGATCACCGGCCGGGACAACCCGGCCGTGTAGGCCTGGAACCCCGCCCCGCCCCAGGAGGTGAGCAGCCGCCCGGAGTTGAAGGAGTACACGACGATCACGGCGATGGGCAGGAACAGGAACAGCAGGACCAGGACGCCCCACACGCCCAGCAGGACGTCGGACCGGCTCCGACCCCGGCGCCGGGCGCGGTGGGGCGGGACGACGGCGGGCGGGCGTTCGTCGATCACCGGACCACCTCCACGTGGCGGCGGGCGCGCCGCACCCGGCGCACGAGGAGCACCCCGAGGGCGGTGAGCAGCACCGTGCCCCCGGTGAGCAGGACGAGGACGACGGCCATCGCCGACCCCAGCGCCCAGTCCTGCGCCGTCTGGAACTGCCCGGCCACGAGCTGCCCGACCATGTTCCCCCTCGCCCCGCCGAGGACGGTGGCCGTGACGTAGTCGCCCATGAGCGGCACGAACACCAGCAGGCTGCCGGAGGCGATGCCGGGGAAGGCCAGCGGCAGGGTGACGTCGGTGAACGTCCGCCAGCGGCCGGCGCCGAGGTCGCGGCTGGCCTCGCGCAGCGCGTGGCTGGTGCGTTCCAGCGCGACGTACAGCGGCAGCAGCATGAGCGGCAGGTAGTTGTAGACCACCCCGAGCTGGACGGCGCCGCGGGTGTAGAGCACGTCGAACGGGTCCCCGCCCAGGGCCTGCCAGGCCGTGGAGAACGGACCCTGGGGCGACAGGGCGATCTGCCAGCCGAGCGTGCGGACGAGGAAGTTCGTCCAGAACGGCACCATGACGAGGGCGAGCACCAGCCCGCGCCGGCGGGGAGGGACCTTCACCGCGAGCCAGTAGGCGAACGGCAGCGCCACCACGAGGCAGATCAGCGTGCCCACCACGGCGATGCGCAGCGTGTTCCAGAACGTGCGCACGAACGTGCCCGACAGCGCCTGCCCGTACCGGTCCAGGGACAGGACGTCGTTGGCGTGCGTGCCGAACAGACCGGGCTTGTAGCCGAAGCTGTACCAGACGACGAGGGCCACGGGGGCGACGAAGAACCCGAGCAGGAACACCCAGGCCGGCAGGGCGAGCGCACCGTGGGGGGTCCGCAGCCTGCGGATCATCCGTTCCCCGCGGCGGCGCGGATCGCGGCCACGGCCTCGACCGTCGCCTGGTGCCCCTCGTTGAGGACGCTGACCGTCAGCCGGTCGACGATGCTCTCGTCGGGGAAGACCAGCTCGGCCCGGTCCAGCCCGGCCGCTTCCGCCGCGGCACCGATGCCCCGCACCGCCGTCGGGTACCCCAGGTAGAGCACCTCCCGGACGGAGTTCTCCTCCTGGAGCATGAAGTCGATGAAGGCGTACGCGGCGTCGGGGTGCTCGGCCCCGGCCGTGATGCACCAGTTGTCGATCCACAGGTTGGCCGTGGGCGTGGGGAAGACGAAGGTCCACTTGTCCGGGTCGTCCGAGGCGTCGATGCCCAGCCGCGCGTCACCGTTCCAGCACTGCATCAGCGCGAACGTCGACTGGGCGATGGCGCTGCTGCCGGGGTTGGACTCGAACCCCTTCAGGTGCGGTGCGAGGCCGGCGACCAGACCGTCGCGGGCCGCGGCGATCTGCGTCTCGTCCGTCGTGTTCGGGTCGACGCCGTTCGCGGCGAACCAGATGCACATCACCTCCCACGGGTCCTCCAGGATCGAGGTGTTCCCCGACGCCTCCCGCTGCGCGGCGTCGAGGAAGTCGGCCCAGGAGGTCAGCGGCCGGGTGATGACGGTGTTGTCGTAGACGAAACCCGTCGTGCCCCAGCTCTTCGGGATCGAGTGCTCGTTCCCGGGGTCCCAGCTGCGCCCGAGGTAGGCGGGGTCGAGGTTGCCGTAGTTCGTCAACCGCGAGTGGTCGATGGCCTGGATGAGGCCGTTCTGCGCCATCTGCGGCACGAACAACCCCGTCGGGACGACGATGTCGTACCCGCTGGCGCCGTTCGCGGCGACGAGCTTGGCGATCATCTCCTCGTTCGAGGCGTAGCTGTCGACCTGCAGCCGCGGGCCGCTCGCCTCGAACGCCGCGAGGTTGTCCGGGTCGTCGTAGTCGGCCCAGTTGTAGACGTTGAGGCTGTCCTCGATCGTGCCGTCGGGGGTCGCGCCGGATCCGCTCGCCCCGTCCGACCCCCCGCACGCGGTGAGCGCGGCGGTGGAGGCGAGGGCGGTCAGCACGCTGCGGCGCCGGGTGAGGGCCCGCTCGATGCGACCGACGCCGGCGCGCGGGACCAGGGCGGTGGGGTGGGTGTGGTCGGTCACGGGGCGCTCCCGGGGGTCTGGGTGGAGGGGAAGACGTGGACGTGCTCGGGGGCGAAACCGCACCAGACCTCGGCGCCGACCTCGCCGGTGCCCGGATCGGCGGCGACCCGCGGGGAACGGGCCAGCACCTCCAGGCCGGAGGAGGTCACGACGACGCGCTGGACCGTGTCGCCGAGGTGGGCGACACCGGCCAGGCGCCCGCGGACGCGGTTGGTCGCGCCGGCCGGTTCGGCCGCGGTGACCTGCACCGCCTCCGGACGCACGGCGGCCAGCACGGCCGAACCGTCCGGCAGGTCGGTGGCCCGGGTGGCGAGCGTGCCGTCGGGGCAGCGGACCACCCCGGGCTGCACGAGGTGGCCGGGCAGGAAGTTCTGCTTGCCGATGAACCCGGCGACGAAGGCGCTCGCGGGTTCGGCGTAGACGTCCTCGGGCACCCCGACCTGCTGGAGCCGGCCGTCGAGCACGACCGCGATCCGGTCGCTCATCGACAGGGCCTCCTCCTGGTCGTGGGTGACGAAGACGAAGGTCGTGCCCAGACCGGACTGCAGGAGTTTCAGCTCGACCTGCATCTCCTCGCGCAGCTTGCGGTCCAGGGCGGAGAGGGGTTCGTCCAGCAGCAGGACCTGCGGCTGGTTGACGAGGGCGCGGGCGAGCGCGACGCGCTGCTGCTGCCCGCCGGACAGGGCGTTCGGGGACCGCTGGGCGTGTTCACCCATCCGCACCATCTCCAGCGCCTCCCCCACCCGGCGCCGGATCTCCCGGGCCTCGACCCGCTTGCGCCGCAACCCCTTCTGCCGCAGACCGTAGGCCACGTTCTCGGCCACGGTCATGTGCGGGAACAGCGCGTAGGCCTGGAACACCGTGTTCACCGGACGCCGGTGCGGGGGCAGACCCAGGACGGAGGTGCCGTCGATGGCCAGGTCGCCGGCGTCGGGCTGCTCGAACCCGGCGAGCAGGCGCAGCAGGGTCGTCTTGCCGCAGCCGCTGGGCCCCAGGAGGGACAGGAACTCCCCCGACCGCACGTGCAGGTCGATCCCGTCGACGGCGGTCGAGGTGCCGAAGCGCTTGACGACACCGGTGATGTCGACCGACCCGCCCCCGGCGCCGGCCAGCGCGGAGGTGTCCGGGGCCAGGACGCTCACCGTCCCACCCCCGTCAGGGCGGCGGTGGCGTCGTGGACGGGGACGCCGGAGACGAAGGTCAGGTCGGTCCGCACCGCGTGCAGGTCGCGGGGGTCCAGGGAGAACGGGTCCGCGCTCGCGACGGTGAGGTCGGCGACGGCACCCGGGGCGATCGTGCCGGCGCCCTCGTGGCGGTTGATCCAGGCCGAACCGGCGGTGTAGGCGTGCAGCGCCTCGGTGAGGGTCAGCGCCTGCTCGGGGAAGAACGGCGGGGCGTCCTGCCCGGGCAGCGCACGGTTCACCGCGACGTGCACGGCCTGCCACGGGTCGGGGGTCGACACCGGCCAGTCCGACCCCATGACGAGGCGGGCCCCGTTCCGCAGCAACCCCCCGAAGGGGTACTGCCAGGAGTTCCGCTCCGGCCCCAGCAGGGGTGTGGTCAACGCGGTCATCTGCTCCTCCTCGCAGGCCCACAGCGCCTGGACGTTGGCGGTGACGTCGAGCGCGGCGAACCGGGGCACGTCGTCGGGGTGGACGACCTGCAGGTGCGCCAGGTGGTGCCGGCCGCCCCGGGAGGCGGGCGAGCGCCGGGCCAGGGCCAGGGCGTCGAGGGCGTCGCGCACGGCACGGTCGCCGATGACGTGGACGTGGACGTCGAAACCCGCCTCGTCCAGGGCGGGGACGGCGGCCAGCAGCAGATCCCGGTCCAGGTACGACAGGCCGCTGTCCCCCGAGCTGCACCCGCAGCCGTCGAGGTAGGGGGTGAGCATCGAGGCGGTGCGGTTCTCCGCGACGCCGTCGAGCATGATCTTGACGCTCGTCGTCGCGAACCGGTCCGTCCCGGCGGCGGCGACCCGGTCGCGGTGGGCGACGAACCCGGCCACCACGTCCTCGACCTCGTCGAGGCCCCGGCCGCGCGGCCACCACAGGGCCCCCACGACGCGGGCGGTGAGGGTCCCGGCGGCCGCGGCCCGCAGGTAGGTCGGCGTCGTGTCGGAGTGGCCCGCGTGGTTCCCGACGATGGCGTCCTGCCAGCCGGTGACGCCCGCGGAGTGCAGGTACCGCTGCCCCTCGGCGAGCCCGGCCGCGAGGTCGTCCTCGGTGACCGGGGGCAGCAGACGGCTGACGAGGTCCATGGCCCCTTCGTGCAGCGTGCCGGACGGGGCGCCGTCGGCGTCGCGCTCGATCCGCCCGTCGGCGGGGTCGGGGGTGCCGGCGTCGACGCCGGCCAGTTCCAGCGCCCGGCTGTTGGCCCACGCCCCGTGGTGGTCGCGGTTCAGCAGCAGGACCGGGCGGTCGGGGACGACCCGGTCGAGGTCCTCGCGCCGGGGGGTGCCGCCGGGGAAGTCGGTCATCGCCCAGCCCCCGCCGGAGATCCACCCACTCCCGGGGTGGGCCGCCGCGTGCGCCGCGACGCGCTCGAGCGCGGCCTGCGCACCCTGGACCTCGCTGAGGTCGCAGCCGAGGCGTTCCAGGCCGCCCATCACGGGGTGGACGTGGGCGTCGGTGAAACCGGGCAGCAGCAGCCGGCCGGCGAGGTCCACGGTGCGGGTGCGCGGGCCGGTCCGGGCACGGGCCTGCGCGTCGGTCCCGACGGCGACGATGCGCCCGCCGGTGACGGCCACCGCCGTGGCCGAGGGGTGCAGACCGGAGCCGGTGAAGACCCGTCCGGAGTGCAGGACGAGGTCCGCCGTACCGCTCATGGCACCGGAAGGTACAAGCAGTCCGCCCCCGCGACAGAATCGTCGGCGTGGTCGTGCTGCTCCCGGCCCGGCCGCGGCCGGTCAGTGCGCGGTGAGCCGGGCCAGGACGGTCGACAGGGGGGTCGGTCGGCCCAGGGCGTCCTCGGCCGCGTCGGCCGCCCGCGCCACCAGCAGGCCGGCGTTGACGCCGAGCCAGCGCAGCGGTTCCGGTTCCCAGCGCGGTGGGACGTGGCCGAACCACGGCAGTCGCAGCAGCTCGGAGTCGGTGCCGGTGATGCTGGCCGCCAGCGTGCGGCCCGCCAGGTTCGCGGTGCCGACCCCGTCCCCGACGTACCCGCCGGCGCTGCCGAGGCCGGTCGCCGGGTCGTGCCGGACGCAGGCGTGCCAGTCGCGGGCGATGCCCAGCGGTCCGCCCCAGGCGTGGGTGAACCGGGCCCCGGCGACGGCGGGGAACATGTCCCGCAGGGTGGCCCTGAGCGTGGCGAACACCCCCTCGTCCCCGTCGAACTCCGGCCGGATCGCCGACCCGAGGTGGTAGGGCGCTCCGCGGCCGCCGAAGGCGAGGCGGTCGTCGGCGGTGCGCTGGCCGTAGACGACGACGTGCCGGTGGTCG
This sequence comes from Kineococcus halophytocola, assembly GCF_041276425.1. NCBI lineage: Bacteria > Bacillati > Actinomycetota > Actinomycetes > Kineosporiales > Kineosporiaceae > Kineococcus > Kineococcus halophytocola. Next base: position 102,653 of record NZ_JBGFTU010000006.1, read on the forward strand.
GAGAACGTCTCCCCACCGGACAGCCCCACCTGGTCCCAGGCGCGGGCGGGCAGGGGTTCGGTGGCGACCATGAGCGAGTAGACCGGGACGACCTCGCGCGTGCCCGTGGTCGCGGTCCACGCCTCGGTGGCGCGCACGACGTGCCGGGCCCGGACCGTGCCGCGGTCGGTGCGGACGCGGCCGGCCGCGACGTCCGTGGCCCGGGTGCCCTCCACGATCCGGCCCCCGCGCCGTTCCACCGCCGCGGCCAGACCGCGCGCCAGGCGCAGCGGGTGCAGGCGTGCGCAGTCGGGGGTGTACGTCGCCCCCAGGGCGCGGGTCATGCCGACGGTCCTGCGCGTCTGCTCGGCGTCCAGCAGCCGCAGCCGCTCCGGGGACCCCGCGCGCTCGTCGGCCGCGACCTCGGCGGCGGCGCGGGCCAGGTGCGGCGCGCTGCGCGCCACGACGACGGTGCCCCCGCGGCGGAAGTGGCAGTCGATGCCCTCGGCGCGCACCACCCGCTCGACCTCGTCGATCGTGGTGCGCATGGCCTGCCGCATCGCCCGGGCCGCGACGGGACCGTGCTCGGCGGCCAGGGCGCTCTCCCCCTGGGGCAGCAGGGCCGAGCACCAGCCGCCGTTGCGGCCGCTGGCCCCGAACCCGACCCGTTCGGCCTCCACGACCAGGACGGAGGCTGCCGGGTCGTGCTCGAGGACGTGGTAGGCGGTCCACAACCCGGTGTACCCGGCCCCGACGACGCAGACGTCGACCTCGGTGTCGCCGTCGAGGGGTTCGCGCACCGGGCCCGGCGGTGCGGTGTCCTCCCACAGGGAACGCACGCTCACAGCAACCGGCCCGCCTCGGTGAGCACGGACCGCAGGCGCTGCTCGATGTCGTCGAACTCCGGCGGGCCGATGACGAGCGGCGGCGCGAGCTGGACGACCGGATCGCCGCGGTCGTCGGCGCGGCAGTACAACCCGGCCTCCCACAGCGCCGGGGACAGGAAACCCCGCAGCAGGCGCTCGGACTCGGCCTCGTCGAACGTCTCCCGCGTGGCCTGGTCCTTCACCAGCTCGATGCCGTAGAAGAACCCGGCCCCGCGGACGTCACCGACGATCGGCAGGTCCAGGAGCCGTTCCAGCGCCGCGCGGAACAGCGGGGCGTTCTCGTGGACGTGCCGGACGAGACCCTCCCGCTCGAAGATGTCCAGGTTCGCCATCGCCACGGCCGCCGAGACGGGGTGGCCGCCGAACGTGTAGCCGTGGGCGAACACCTCACCCGGGCCGCGGAACGGTTCGAACAGTCGCTCCGAGGCGATGACCGCACCCAGCGGGGAGTACCCGCTGGTGAGGCCCTTGGCGCACGTGATGACGTCGGGGACGTAGCCGAAGTCGTCGCAGGCGAACAGCTCCCCGACGCGGCCGAAGGCGCAGATCGTCTCGTCGGAGACGAGCAGGACGTCGAGCTCGTCGCAGATCTCGCGCAACCGCTCGAAGTACCCGGGCGGCGGCGGGAAGCAACCGCCGGCGTTCTGGACGGGTTCGACGAAGACCGCGGCCACGGTGTCGGCGCCCTCGAACTCGATGGCCTCCCCCACCCGGTCCGCGGCCCAGCGGCCGAACGCCTCGGGAACCTCGCGCAGGTGCTCGGGGGCCCGGTAGGCGTTGGTGTTCGGGACGCGGAACGCACCGGGCACGAGGGGTTCGAAATCGGCCTTGACCCCAGGGATGCCGGTGATGGACAACGCGCCGTGCGTGGTGCCGTGGTAGGCGATGGACCGGCTGACGACCTTGTGCTTGCCGGGTCTGCCGACGCGCTTGTAGTACGCCTTGGCGAGCTTCCACGCCGTCTCGACGGCCTCGCTGCCGCTGGTGGTGAAGAAGACGCGGTCCAGGTCCCCCGGCGCCTCGTGGGCGAGGCGTTCGGCCAGGTCGATGGCGGCGGGGTGGGCGTAGGACCACAACGGGAAGAACCCCAGGGTGGCGGCCTGCTGGGCCGCGGCCTGCGCGAGTTCGGTGCGCCCGTGCCCGACCTGGACGGTGAACAGGCCGGCGAGCCCGTCGAGGTACTCCCGGCCGCGGGAGTCCCAGAGGCGGGCACCCTCGCCGCGGACGATGACGGGGACCTCCTCGCCGGCGTCGAAGGGGGCGTGCCGCGTGAAGTGCATCCACAGGTGGTCGCGGGCGGCCGCGGATCGGTCCGTGCCGCGCGGGGTCGTCGCGGGGTGGCTGGACATGCCCGGACACTAGACCGGCCGGTACAGTTATCACAAGGATTCCGTCGGCCGAAAACTCCAGGACCGCGGATCCGTCAGCGCGTACCCCAGTTGTACAGCTGTTTGCGCAGGCTCAGGTAGACGAAGGTCTCGGTGGCGACGACTCCGGGGACGGCGCGGATCTTGGCGTTGATGAGGTCGAGCAACCCGTCGTCGTCCTCGCAGACCGCCTCGACGATCACGTCGAAGGACCCGGCGGTGACGACGACGTAGTCGATCTCGGGGATCTCGGCCAGCCGGTCGGCCACGACCCGGGTGTCCCCCTCGGCGCGGATGCCGATCATGGCCTGGCGGGCGAAACCCACCTGCACGGGGTCGGTCACCGCGACGATCTGCACGACCCCGCTGTCCAGGAGGCGCTGCACCCGCTGGCGGACCGCGGCCTCGGACAACCCGACGGCCTTGCCGATCGCCGCGTAGGACATCCGGCCGTCCTCCTGCAGCACCTCGATGATCCGCTTGGAGACGTCGTCCAGGGCGAGGGCGGGCTGTCGGCTCGGCACGCACCGATGCTACGCGGGAACTCCTCCCCGCCCCGCCGCGTGCGCGACGGAACCCGGCGGGCGGCGCGCCCGGTCCGGGGTCCGTCGGCGGCCGGCCGGGTGGCCGGCCGCCGCGGGGTCAGGACTCCAGGTTCGCCATGACGTGCTTGACCCGGGTGTAGTCCTCGAACCCGTACATCGACAGGTCCTTGCCGTACCCGGACTGCTTGAACCCGCCGTGCGGCATCTCGGCCACCAGCGGGATGTGGGTGTTGATCCACACGCAGCCGAAGTCCAGGGCCGCCGACATGCGCATGGCCCGGCCGAAGTCCTTCGTCCACACGCTGGAGGCCAGGCCGTACTTCGTCCCGTTGGCCCAGCGCAGCGCCTCGTCCTCGTCGCCGAACCGCTGCACGGTGATGAGCGGGCCGAACACCTCGTTCTGGACGATCTCGTCGTCCTGGCGCAGCCCGGACACCACCGTCGGTTCGTAGTAGAAGCCGTCGGCCAGGGCACCGGTCCCACGCGCACCTCCCGCGCCGAGGACGGCGTGGTCGGGCAGCCGGTCGACGAAACCGGACACCTGCCGCAACTGGTTCGGGTTGTTCACCGGTCCCACGGCGGCGTCGGGGTCGTCGGGCAGCCCGATGCGGGTGGACCGGGCCTGCTCGGTCAGCGCCGCGACGAAGTCGTCGTGGACGCGGGGCGCGGCCAGCACACGGGTGGCGGCCGTGCAGTCCTGGCCGGCGTTGAAGTACCCGGCCCCGGCGATGGCCTCGGCGGCCGCCTCGACGTCGGCGTCGTCGAAGACCACGACGGGCGCCTTGCCGCCCAGTTCCAGGTGGACGCGCTTGAGGTCGTGGGAGGCGGCCTCGGCCACCTGCATGCCCGCGCGGATCGACCCGGTGATCGCGACCAGCCCCGGCGTCGGGTCCTGCACGAGGGCGCGCCCGGTGTCGCGGTCACCGCAGACGACGTTGAGGACCCCCGGGGGCAGCACCTCGTTCGCCACCTGCGCCAGCAGGACCGTCGAGGCGGGCGTGGTGTCGGACGGCTTGAGCACCACGGTGTTCCCGGCCGCCAGCGCCGGGCCGATCTTCCACACCGCCATCATCAGCGGGTAGTTCCACGGGGTCACCTGCCCGACGACCCCGATGGGTTCGCGGCGGACCCAGGAGGTGTGCCCGGCCAGGTACTCCCCCGCCGCCCGGCCCTCCAGGACGCGGGCGGCGCCGGCGAAGAAGCGGAGCTGGTCGACGGCCGGCGGCAGTTCCTCGCTGCGGGTGAGGGCGACGGGCTTGCCGGTGTTGCGCACCTCGGCGGCGACGAACTCCTCGGCCCGGGACTCGATCGCGTCGGCGAGGTCGAGCAGGAACTTCTGCCGCTCGGCCGGGGTCGTGCGCCCCCAGGACGTGAACGCCCCGGAGGCGGCCGCGTAGGCGGACCGGACGTCCTGCTCGGAGGACAGCGGGGCGGTCGCGTACGCGGTGCCGGTCGAGGGGTCGACGACCTCGGTGGTGCGACCGTCGGCCGCGGGGACGGACTGGCCGCCGACGACGTTGGACAGGGTCTGCATCAGTTGGTCTTCCCTCCGGTGGTGCTGGGCTGGTGCTCGGGCTGGTGCTCGCTCGGGTGGCAGTGGCCCGCGGGCGCGGGCGCGTCGAGGGCGGGGTTGCGGTCGAAGAACCCCGCGGGCTTGAGGCGGAACGCGACGGCGTCCTGGGGCATGACGGGCCAGTCCTCCACGCACGGGACGTGGTGGATGCCGAACACGTGCCACAGCACGACGTCGGTGTCCTCCAGCGGTTCGTCGTCGGCGGTCCAGCGGGTCATGCCCTCGTCCCCGGTGCTCTGGGTGGGGTGGTCCCCGGCCGGCCACAGCTCGTCGTCGTGGTGGCGGGTGACCCACACGTCGTGGCCGATGACGGGGGCGCGCAGGAACTGGGGGGCGTCGGGGGCGAACAGGTGCGGGATCGCGTCCGGCGTCGTGAGCTTGTACGCCGTCGGCGTGCCCACCGCGTTGGTGCGCCGGGTGCTGGCCACCGTCCACACCCGCTGCTTGTGCCAGTCCACGTCGCGGCCGGCCTCGCGCTCGGACCGGACGGGCGTGGAGGTCGTCGTGAGGGCCAGGCCGTGCGGGTTGTCCGGCCCGGTCGGGGCGACGTGGGTGTCGACCTCGTGGACGGTGGCGTGCTGGCCGTCGACGTCGAGGTCGAGGCGGGCCACGAGGAAGTGCTGGTGGATCGGCGCGTACGTCCGCTCGTCGACGAGGACCCCCGTGGCCGGGGTCGGCGCCCCCTCGGGCAGCGGGGTCGTCACCATGATCCCCGTCGCGCGGACCTCGCACTCGATCGTGCCGTCGAGGTAGAGCCGCCAGTAGACGAGGTACTCGTAGTTGGCGACGGTGGCGTGGAAGGAGATCACCATGCGTCGCGAGCGCCGCACCTGGGCACCGGCGCGCTCGTCGACGTGCTTCCACAGCACGGCGTCGTCCTCCTCGTGCAGGCAGATCGCCTGCGGCACCGTGTAGGGCTCGCCGCGGGAGTCGGTGAGGACGGCGTCGACGTAGCGGATCTCCCCGAGGCAGTCGCAGCCGAGTTCCAGGGAGGTCGTCATGAACCCCAGGCCCCACTCGCCGATGTCGTAGGCGGTGCGGCGGCGGTGGTCGAAGGAGGCGTCGCGGTAGGGCACGACCATCTCGGCGAAGGACAGCCGGTAGCCGATCTCGCGGCGTTCGGCCCCGTCGTCCCACGCGAGCTGGTGCAGGACCAGCCCCTCGCGGTGGGTGAACCCGAGACGGACCGACCAGTTCGCCCAGCGCAGTTCACCGTCCTGGCTCAGCGAGAACGACGGGCCGTCGGGCTGGGTGATGTCCAGGGGCCGCAGGTCGGTGCGGGCCGTGGTGCCGGTCAGGGCCGGGTCGTACTCCCCGCGCGTCGGCGCGTCCGGGGCGGCGGGTGCCTCCTCGACGTCGAGCAGTTCGTAGGTGTTCATGTCGAGGATGAACTTCAGCCCGCTGACGGGGTGGGCGTAGGGGCTGCCGCCGGGGGTCTCCCGGCGCCAGACGTCGACCCAGCCCAGGCGCCGGTCACGCCACTGCGGCGGCATGACGGCCGCGCCGAAGGTCCAGGTGTCCAGGAGCACGAGGTCGAGGTCGGTGATCCCGCGCGCGGCGAGCGCCTGCACGACCCGGGGTTCGCGCTTGAGGGCCTGCTCGGCCTCGTGGAACTCGTCGAGCGTGAAGTTCGGCGTCACGCCCGGCAGGTGCTCGAAGCGGTCCACCGCCCCGGCGAGGAGGTCGACGAGGACGTCGTAGGTGCGTCCGTCGGCGCGGTCCCAGACGATCGACCGGGCCCGCCGCGGGACGTCGTCCCCGGGCCGCCACGCCAGCACGTCGGCCTTGGGCGGTTCGGCCAGGACGACCCCGGCGAAGCGCATGGAGGGGGCCAGCCGGCCGCTCCCCCGCAGCACCTCGAGGTTGCGGCCGAACTCCTCGGCGCTCAGCGGGACCAGCGGGTGCGCCGGCACGGCAGTCCTCCTCCATCGGTGGGCTCCATCGGCTGATGGACGGCCAGTCTGACGGAGAGCTCGCCGGCCGACAAGTGAGAGGTGCGTTTTCCGTCGCGTCACCCGGCCTCCACGACGGATTCCGTGATCCCGTCACCTGACGCTGTTAGGGTCACCCGGTTCTGCACCCCCTCCCGACGTCAGGAGCCCCGATGGCACGTGCCGCTCACCCCCCGGACCCACCGCCGGCCGCCACCCCCGCGACCGGCAAGGGACTGCAGTCCGGGGCGCTCGGGCTGTGGGGCAACACGGTCATCGGCCTGGGCGCCACGGCCCCCGTCTACAGCCTCGCCGCCACCCTCGGGTACGTCGTCCTCGCCGTCCACGACAAGGCCCCGGCGATGTTCCTCGTCGCGTTCGTGCCGATGCTGCTGGTGGCGGTCGCCTACCGCGAGCTCAACCGCGCGGCGCCGGACTGCGGGACCACGTTCACCTGGGGCACGAAGGCGTTCGGGCCGTGGGTCGGCTGGATGGGCGGCTGGGGCGTGGCCGTCTCGGCCATCATCGTCCTGGCCAACGTCGCGGAGATCTCCGCCGTCTACACGCTGCGGTTCCTCGGCCTGGACGCCGCCGCGGAGAACCCCCTCCTGCGGGTCGGCCTGGGCCTGGTGTTCATCGTCGCCATGACGTGGGTCAGCTACCGCGGCATCACGATCTCCGAACGCCTCCAGAACGTCCTCATCGTCGTGCAGTTCGTCGTGCTCGGCGTCGTCTCCGTCGGGGCCCTGTACCTCGTCTACACCGGCGGGGCGGGGCCGCAGGCCGTCCGGCCCGCGTGGGACTGGTTCTCCCCCGTCGGGGTGAGCGGGTCGGCGCTCGCCGAGGCCGTCATCCTGTGCATCTTCATCTACTGGGGCTGGGACGCGTGCCTGGCCGTCACCGAGGAGACCCGCGACGCCGACCGCACCCCGGGCCGCGCCGCCCTGCTGGCGACCGTGATCCTCGTCGTGACGTACGTCCTCGTGGCCGTGGCGGTGCAGGCCTACGCCGGGTTCGGCACGACCGGCATCGGGCTGAACAACCCCGACAACGCCGACGACGTGCTGTCCACCCTCGGCGCCCCCGTCGGCGGGGCGGTGCTGTCGGGTCTGCTGCTGCTGACCGTCGCGATCTCGGCGGCGTCCTCGACGCAGACGACGATCCTGCCCACGGCCCGCGGCACCCTGTCGATGGCCGTCTACGGCGCGCTGCCGCGGCGCTTCGCGACGGTGCACCCGCGCTTCAAGACCCCCTCCTTCGGCACGCTCGTCATGGGCGCGGCGGCCGTGGCGTTCTACCTGGTGCTGAGCCTGGTGAGCCAGAACGCGCTGCAGGACTCGATCGCCTCCCTCGGGCTAGCGGTCGCGTTCTACTACGGCATCACCGCGTTCTCCTGCGTGTGGTTCTTCCGCCGGACGCTGACCCGCTCGGCGCGCGACCTGTTCCTGCGCGGGGTCTTCCCGGTGCTCGGCGGGGTGGCGATGCTGTGGGCCTTCGTCCAGAGCAGCGTCGACATGCTCTCCCCCGACTACGGGTTCACCGCGTTCGGGCCGCTGGGCGGGGTGTTCGTCATCGGCGTCGGGATGCTGGCCCTCGGGGTCCCGCTGATGCTGCTGTGCGCGGCGCGGCTGGGCGCGTTCTTCCACGGCCAGACGCTCGACGCCGACACCCCCGTCCTCGTCCCCGACACCGGCCAGCCGCCGGTCGGCGGGCTCTGAGGGGCCCCTCGGTTCCGTGTCGTTGTCCAGCGCTGCGCGCTGGCTCCAGCGAAGCGTCGGTAGGTTCGGCGTTTCGCGTCAACGACACTAACAGGAGGGCGCGCGTCAGGTGAGGACGCGCAGGAGGGCGAGGTCGGCGTCCAGGACGACGGCGCCGCCGCGGGCGCCGGGGTCGAGGTGGCCGACGTCGGTGCGGCCGAGCAGGCGGGCCGGCGTCGCGGTGACCGCGTCGAGCGCGTCCTCGAGGTCCAGCCCGGCCTCGGTGACGGCGAAGCGCAGGGCGCGGTCGAGGGTCAGGGTGCTGCCGGCGATGGACCCGCCCCCGGCGAGCCGGGCCACCCCGTCGACCACGTCGACGTTGAGGTCTCCCAACCGGTAGCGGCCGTCGGCCGACCCGGTGGCGGACATGGCGTCGGTGACGAGCGCGACCCGCCCGCGGCCGGCGCGGCGGGCGGCCAGGGCGACGACCAGCGGGTGCAGGTGCACGCCATCGGCGATGAGCTCGACGGTGACGCGGTCGTCGTCCAGGAGCGCGGGCACGGCGCCCGGTTCGCGGTGGTGCACCGGCGGCATCGCGTTGAACAGGTGCGTGGCCCACCGGGCCCCGGCGTCCACGGCGCGCCGGGTGGTGGCGGCGTCGGCGCCGGTGTGCCCGATGGAGGCGATCGCCCCGGCAGCCGTGATCTGCTGCACCGCAGCCAGTCCCCCGGGCAGCTCGGGGGCGATCGTCACCATCCGCACGAGGCCGGTGGACAGCAGCCGGTCGAGGTCGGCGGGGTCGGGGTCGCGCAGCAGGTCCGGGGCGTGCGCGCCGCGGTGGTCCGGGCTCAGCCAGGGCCCTTCGAGGTGGACGCCGGCGAGTTCACCGTCGACGACGAGGTCGGCGAGGGCGTCGAGGGTCGCGGCGAGCTCGTCGAGCGGGCTCGTCACCAGGCTCGCGACGAGCGTCGTCGTCCCGTGCGCCCGGTGGGTGGCCGCGACGGTGCGGGCCGCCGCGACGGCCTCGTCCCCGCGCCCGCCGAAGCTGGCCCCCCCGCCGCCGTGGCAGTGCACGTCGACGAACCCGGGGACGACGTGCGCGCCCTCGACGGTCTCCTCGGCGGCGGCGGGCCCGGTGGGCGCCGGACCCAACCCCACCTGCAGCACCTCCCGGCCCCGCAGCAGCACCCACCCGTCGGGCAGCACCCGGGTACCGGTGTGGACGGTGCCCCGCGCCAGGACGGTCATCGGGTCTCGGTGACCTTGCGCAGCCCGCGGGGCGCGTCCGGGTCCAGTCCGCGGGCCACGGCCATCTCCAGGGCCAGGCGCTGCAACGGGACGATCTGCACGACGGGCGCGAGGTCCTCGGGCATCCCGCTCGGCAGCCCCAGCCGGACGGTGGCGTCGGGGGCCAGGCCCTCGGGGGCGACGGCGCAGACGTCGGCCCCGCGGTCGCGCAGCGCGTCGAGGACGGGGGCCATCGCCTCGCCGCCGCGGCCCTGCGGGACGACGGCGATGACGGGCCGGTCGGCGTCGACCATGGCGAGCGGGCCGTGCATGAGGTCGGCGGCCGAGAACGCCTGGGCGGACAGGTAGGACGTCTCCATGAGTTTCAGCGCGGCCTCGCGCGCCGTCGGGTAGGAGTACCCGCGGGCGGTGAGGACGAGGCGGTCGACGAACCGGTAGCGCGCGGCGACGTCGGGGACGTCGGGGGCGGCCACGGCCTGCTCCAGGAACCCGGGCACGGCCGCCGCCGGGGTGAGGTCGCCACCGCGCCACGTCGTCACGAGCAGCCACAGGGTCAGGAGCTGGGCGGTGTAGCTCTTGGTCGCGGCGACGGCCAGTTCGGGGCCGGCGTGCACGTCGAGGTGGTGCTCGGCGGCCTGCGCGAGCGCGGAGTCGGGGTTGTTCGTCACCGCGAGGGTGGTGGCCCCGGCGCGGCGGGCGGCGGTGGTGGACTCGACGAGGTCGGGCGAGCCGCCGGACTGGCTGATGCTGATCCACAGCACGTCGCGCAGGTCCGGCGTGGCCCCGTAGACGGTGAGCGTGGAGGTGGACGTGAGCCCGCAGGGCAGGCCGAGACCGATCTCGATCAGGTACTTGGCGTAGAGCGCGGCGTGGTCGCTGGTCCCGCGCGCGGTGAGCAGGACGGCGCGGGGGGCCTCCTCCCGCAGGACGGCGGCGAGGCGGGCGATCTCACCGCCGGCGGCGGTGAGGACCCGGTCCGCGACGGCGGGCTGTTCGGCGATCTCGGAACGGACGAGGTGACCACGGGCGGGGCTCACGGGGGCTCCAGACGGGGTGACGGGGTTCCGTGAAGGAAGTCGACACGACGGTAGCGCCGGATGAAAGTTCTCACCAGACCTCCGGACGGAGCCCCGTGACCGCACCCGACCCCGCCGCGCTGCGCGCGCACCTGCTCGCCGCCGCCCCCACCGCGACGGCGTCGGTCGCCCGGGTGCTGGACGTCCTGCTGCAGGACCCGGTCGCGGCCGCCCACCTCACCGTCACCGACCTCGCCGCCCGCACCGGGACCAGCGAGGCGACCGTCGTGCGGACGGCCCGCTCCTTGGGGTTCGCCGGGTACCCGCAGCTCCGGCTGGCCCTCGCCGCGGCCGGCCCCGCCCCCGGCCCGGCGGCGCTGCTCACCGGCTCCCCCGAGGACGCCCCCGACCTCGCCGGGGTCGTCGCCAGCTTGGCCGCCCTGGAGAGCGAGGCCCTGCACGCCACCGCCCGCACCCTGGACCTGGCCGCGCTGGAGGCGGCCGCCGACGCCGTCCACGCCGCGCGGGCCGTGGACTGCTGGGGCCTCGGCGCCTCCGGGTTGCTGGCCGCCGACTTCGACCACAAGGCCGTCCGCGTCGGGCTGCTGACCCGGTTGCGGACGGAGGGGCACGCGGCCCTCGTGAGTTCGGAGACCCTCGGGCCGGACGACACCGCGCTCGTCGTCAGCCACTCCGGGCGCACCCCGGACGTCGTCGCCGCCGCCGGGCGCGCCCGGGACCGGGGGGCGGCGGTGGTCGCCGTGACGAGTTCGGCGGGTTCGCCGCTGGCGGGGACCGCCGACCACGTCCTGCTCGCCACCGGGCGCGAGACCGCCTACCGCGCAGGGGCGATGGCCAGCCGGGCCGCGGCGGCGCTCGTCCTGGACTGCCTCTACGTCGCCGTCGTCCAGCGCTTCGGCGACCGCGCCGCGGACGCGCTGCAGCGCACCTACCGCGCCGTGGAGGAACCCCGGTCGGCCGACGGCGGGCGTCCGCGCCGCCGCCGGTAGGCGGTGCTCAGCAGGACGCCGGCTCACGGACGTTCAGTCCTCCCAGACGATCCCGACCTTGCCGCCGACGCCGGAGTCGGCGACGGAGTAGGCCTGCGCCGCCTGATCGAGCCCGAAGCGGTGCGTCACGACCGTCTCGGGGTGCAACCCCCACCGCGCGAGGTTCTCCAGCAGTTCCCCCATCCGCACCGTCGAGGTCACCCACGACCCGTGGACGGTGAGCTGGCGGTGGATGAGCACCTCGCTGACGTCGACGGACAACTGCCCACCCTCACCGACCAGCGCGACCCGGCCCCAACGGCGGGTGTGCCGCAGCGCGGTGAGCTGGCCCCGGCCGCTGCCCGAGCAGTCGACCGCCGCCTCGGCGCCGTCGCCGAGGGCGGCGCGCAGTTCCTCGTCGGTGCCCGCCAGCGCCTCGTCGACCGCCCCGAGCTCGACGGCCAGTTCCCGGCGCTCAGGGCTGGGGTCGGTGCCGACGACGCGGGAGACGCCCATCGCCCCGGCCAGCAACCCGGCGGCGAGGCCGACCGGTCCCAGGCCGGTGACGAGCAACCGGTCCCGGCCGGAGACCGCGAGCCGGCACAGCGCCTCGTAGGCCGTCCCGAAACCGCAGGCGACGCAGGCCCCGTCGAGGAACGTCAGCGCGTCGGGCAGGACGAGCAGGTCGCGTTCCTCGGCCAGCAGCAGATCGGCGTGACCACCGTCGCGCTGCCAGCCGTAGGCCGCGCGTGAGGGTGCGCTGCAACTGATCTGGTACCCGCGGCGGCAGTCCTCGCACTGGCCGCACCCGCTGATGTGGTAGACGACGACGCGGTCACCGACGCCGATGCGGTCCACCCCGGGACCCACGGCGACGACGCGACCGGCGGGTTCGTGCCCACCCACGACGCCCTGGTAGGCCTCCGGCCCCTCCCCCAGGTGCTCGCGGTAGATGGCACGCAGGTCCGACCCGCAGATCGTCGAGGCGCGGACCGCGACGACGACCTGCCCGTGGCCGGGGGTGGGATCGGGAACCTCCCGCAGGTCGACCTCGCGGTTCCCGGGCAGAAACGCTGCGTGCACGGTGGGGGCTCCTCGTCGAACGGCCGGACGTCGGTGCCGAGCATGGCACGGGTCCCCCGGCAGGGTTCAGCGGACCGCGGCGAACAGCAGGCTGTCGCGGCGCTGCCCGCGGACGACGACGTGCGAGCGCAGCAATCCCTCGCACCGCATCCCGATCTTCTCCAGGACCCGCCGCGAGCCGGGGTTCTCCGGGCGGCGGGTCGCCTCCGTCGTCATGCCCTCCCGGCGGTCCCTGCGCAGGCCGCCGCAGGAGGAGTGCAACCGGCCGGGGCCCTCAGCGGTCGTTCAGGGCGAGGGCGGGGAAGGTCCCGGCCCGATCGGGAGGTCATCGTGGAGACGTCCAGCACCGGGCCCGGGCCCGGACCGGGAAGACCGTGAGGGGGGTCGTGGTGGACGGGGCCGAAGCGTTCGAGGCGTTCTACCGCACCAGTTCACGCCGCGTCCTGGGGCACGTGTACCTGTCCACCGGGGACTTCGCGGCCTCCGAGGACGCGGTCGCGGAGGCGTTCGCGCGGGCCTGGCAGCGCTGGCAGGCCGTGAGCCGGGCCGACTCGCCCGAGGCGTGGGTGCGGACCGTGGCGCACCGCATCGCGATCAGCCAGTGGCGCAAGCTGCGCAACCGGCTGGTCGCCCAGCGCCGGGCCCACGAGGACGGCCCGCTCCCGGCCCTGGGCCCGGACCACGTGGCGCTGGTCGCCGCCCTGCGGGAGCTGCCCGTGCGCCAGCGGCAGGCGGTCGTCCTGCACCACCTCGCCGACCGCTCCGTCGCCGACATCGCCGACGAGCTCGACGTGGCCGAGGGCACCGTCAAGGCGTGGCTGTCGCGGGGCCGCACGGCGATGCGCGAGCACCTGCAGGAGGACCCCAGATGAGGAGGGACGACGTGAGCGGTGACGGGACGGGTGACGGCATGGGTGAGCGGATCGGACGGGCCGCGGACGAGGCCGCCCAAGGGGCCCGGCTGCCCTCGGCCGCCGAGGTGATGCGCCGGGGCGACCGCCGGCGCCGGCGGACCCGCACGACGCGCGCGGCCGCCGTGGCGCTGGTCGTCGCGGTCGGTGGCGGGGGCTGGTGGCTGACCCAGGACGGCCCGGAGCGCGGGGTCCCGGCGCCGCCCGCCTCGGCGACCGCGACGGCCACCCCGAGCCCCACGTCCGAGGACCCGGCCCCCGGCCCGACGCCGTCCCCGCCGGAGGCGACGTTCACGGCTCCGGACGGCTCGGTGCTGACGACGCGGACCGAGCCGGGCGCCGAACTCGCCGCCCCGGCCGAGGTCGCGGGTCCCACGATGCCCCTGTGGTCGGCCGATCCCGCCGCGACGCCGGGGCGCTACCTGCTGCGCAACGGGGCCCCGACCGACGGGCGGGACGTGTGCCTGTCGGCGCCCCTGGAGGACGCGGTCTCGACCGAGGTGTGCGACCCCGCCGCGACCGGCCAGCAGTTCGAGGTCACCCGCGACGGGTCCGGTTCGTGGACGCTGCGCACGGACGTCGGTTTCGTCTCCGCGGACGCCGACGGGGTCCTGACGACCACCACCGACCCGGCCGCCGCCACCCGGTTCACGGTGACGGCCGGGGACGACGCGGCGCCGTGGACCCCGGGGGACTGAGGAACCGGTCCCGGTACAGCGGCGGCCAAACCGTCCCCGGAGCTCGTCGCCGCGGGGCCGGACGGCGGGCATCGCGATCAGGGGTCGCGGGGGACGACGGGGGCGGGCAGCCCCAGCGCGCGGTGCCGCAACGGCCACAGCGCACCCTCGGCGGTGAGCGCGTCGTCGCCACGCGCCCGGCCCCGGGCGTCCGGGTCGTGGGCGCCGGCGATCCGGTCCTCGCCCGCGAGCGCCTCGGTGAGCCGTTCGGCCCACTGCCGCAGGTTGCCCGCGACGTGGGCGACGTACCCGGCGGCGGTCCCGGCCAGGTCCACCCGCACTCGGTGCACGGGTTCCCGAACCGGGCGGCGCCCCAGACCTCGGACGGCGCGGCGGGGTTCAGGGCAGCGTCAGGATCACGGGGCCGTCGGCGGTCACGGCGACGGTGTGCTCCTCGTGCGCGCCGCGGCTGCCGTCGACGCTGCGCAGGGTCCAGCCGTCGGGGTCGATGCGGTAGTCGGGGTTCCCCCCGGCGGTGAACCACGGTTCGATCGCGACGACCAGACCGGGTTTCAGCCTCAACCCCCGGCCGGCCCGCCCGTCGTTGGGGACGGAGGGTTCCTCGTGCATGGTGCGGCCGACGCCGTGGCCGCCGAACTCGGTGTTCACGCCGCAGCCGTGGGCGTGCCCGACCGCGCCGATGGCGGCCGAGACGTCGCCGACCTTGTTCCCGGGCACGGCGGCGGCGATGCCCGCGGCGAGCGCCTCACGGGTGGCCGCGACGAGGGTCTCGTCCTGCGGCCGGGGCGTCCCGACGCTGAACGTGGTGGCCGCGTCCCCAGCCCAGCCGTCGAGGACGGCGCCGCAGTCGACGCTCAGCAGGTCCCCGTCCTGGAGGGCGTAGGGCCCGGGGATGCCGTGCAGGACGGCGTCGTTGACCGAGGCGCAGATGACGCCGGGGAACGGGGAGTCGGCGAACCGGGGCTGGTAGCCCAGGAACGGCGATGTCGCGCCGGCGCCGAAGACCACCTCCCGGGCGACGGCGTCGAGCTCGTCGAGCCGCACGCCGACCGCGGCGGCCTCCCGCACGGCGGCGAGGGCCTGGCCGACGACGCGGCCGGCGGCGCGCATGGCCTCGACCTCGCCCGGCGTCTTGAGTTCCACCACGCTGACCTCCTGGGAAAACTATCCCGGTATAGTTGTCCCGGTATTAGTATCACGTCATGGTCCGTCCCCCGCTGCCCGACGAGGTGCGCGCCCGCGGCCGCCGCCTCGGCGAACTGCTGCGCACCGCCCGCGGCGACCGCACGGTCCCCCAGGTCTCCGCCCTCTCCGGCGTCCCGGCCGAGACGCTGCGCAAGATCGAGGCCGGCCGGGTGCCGACACCGGCGTTCTTCACCGTCGTGGCGCTCGCCGCCGCCCTCGACCTGCCGCTGACCGACGTCGTGGAGCACTGCACCCCGCCGGTCCCCGCCGTCGAGGGGGTCGCGTGAGCACGCACCCCGGCCTGCTGACCGGCCAGCTGCCCGGCCTGCTCACCGACGCCGCCTCCCGCGAGGCCGCCGCCACCGACCGGTCCGGGCACCGCCCGGCCACCGTGCCCGACGGCGTGGTGCGCGCCCGCGACGTGCAGGACGTCGTCGACACCCTGCTCTGGGCCAGCGCGCACCGCACGCCCGTGGTCACCCGCGGCGGCGGGTCGGGTCTGGCGGCGGGGGCGAGCGCGAGCGCCGGGGAGATCGTCCTGGACGTGTCCGGCATGGACCGGATCGTGGACCTGCGACCGCAGGACCAGGTCGCGGTCGTCGAACCCGGTGTGATCACCGCTCACCTGGACGCCGCCGCGGCCGAGCACGGGTTGTTCTACGCCCCGGACCCGGCCAGCGCCGCGTACTGCACGATCGGCGGCAACATCGCCACCAACGCGGGCGGGTTGCGCTGCGCGAAGTACGGCGTGACGCGCGAGGCCGTCCTCGGCCTGGACCTCGTGCTGGCCGACGGCCGCCGCCTCTCGACGGGCCGGCAGACGGTCAAGGGCGTCGCCGGGTACGACCTGACCGGGCTCGTCGTGGGGTCGGAGGGGACGCTGGCCGTGGTCGTCGGGGCGACGCTGCGGCTGCGGCCGAAACCGCTGGAGACCGCCACGCTCGCAGCGCACTTCGACGACGTCGTCGCCGCGGCCGCCGCGGCGGCGGCCATCACCGCCGCGCGCCTGCAGCCGGCCGTCCTCGAACTCGTCGACGCGGTGACGCTGGAGGCCGTCGACGCCGTCCGCGGGTCCTCGCTGCGGTCCCTGGGGGCCGCGGTGCTCGTCGTGCAGTGCGACGGCCGCGGTGCGCGCGCCGACGTCGACGCCGTCGGCGAGGTCGTGGCCCCGTTCGCGACGTCCTGGCGTGCCACGACCGACCCCGCGGAGGCCGAGGAGCTCCTGGCCGCGCGGCGGGCGGCGCTGCCGGGCCTGGAGGCGACCGGGGACGTGTTCATCGAGGACGTCGCGGTCCCCCGCTCGAAGCTGGCCGCCGCGGTCTCGGGCATCGAGGCGATCTCGGCGCGCACCGGCGTGCGGATCGCGACGGTCGCGCACGCCGGCGACGGGAACCTGCACCCGGTCGTCGTCGTCGAGCGCGGCGGCACCGTGACGCAGGGCCCGCCGTGGGAGGCGGCGTGCGCGGTGTTCGACCTGGCGCTGGAACTCGGCGGGACGCTGACCGGCGAGCACGGGGTGGGCCTGCTCAAGCGGACGTGGCTGGCACGGGAACTTGGGGAGGACTCCCTGGACCTGCAGCGCCGGATCAAGGCCGTGTTCGACCCCCTCGGGATCCTCAACCCCGGCAAGGGGATCTGACCGGCCACCGCGGGGCGGGCCGGGGCCCGCGGGCTAGCGTGAGGACATGCCTCGCGACGTGGACATCGCGCTCTTCGGCGCCTCCGGCTTCGTCGGGCGGCTCACCGCGGCCCACCTCGCCGCGCACGCGCCCGCCGGGACGCGGATCGCCCTGGCCGGCCGCTCCCGCGAGCGCCTGGCGGCCGTGGCCGCGGACCTGGGGCCCGTCGCCGCGGACTGGCCGCTGGTGGTGGCCGACGCCGCCGACCCCGCGTCGCTGCGCGCGCTCGCGGGCTCCACGCACGTCCTCGTCTCCACCGTCGGTCCCTACCTGCGCCACGGGCTGCCGCTGGTGCAGGCGTGCGCCCGCGCCGGGACCCACTACGCCGACCTGACCGGTGAGGTGCTGTTCGTGCGCCGCAGCATCGACGCCGCCGAGGAGGCGGCCCGGGCCAGCGGCGCGCGGATCGTGCACTCCTGCGGTTTCGACTCGGTGCCCTCGGACCTGGCCGTGCTGCTCGCCCACGAGTGGGCGAGCCGGCGCGACGGGGACCCGCTGGCGCAGGCCACGCTGGAGGTGCTGTCGGCGCGCGGTGGGTTCAGCGGCGGCACGGTCGACTCCCTGCGCCTGCAGCTCGACACCGTCCGCCGCGACGAGCAGGCGCGGCGGCTGGTCGCCGACCCCTACGCCCTGAGCCCGGACCGGGCCCGGGAGCCCGACCTGGGCCGGGAGTCCGACGCCTTCGGCCCGCACCGGCGCGCGGAGACGGGCGACTGGGTGGCGCCCTTCGTCATGGCCTCGTACAACACCCGGGTGGTGCGGCGCAGCAACGCCCTGCTGGACCACGCCTACGGGCCACGGCTGCGCTACGCGGAGGTCATGGCGTTCTCCGGGCGCACCGCCGCCGTGCAGGCGGCCGCGGTGACGGGGGTGCTGGCCGGGATCACGGGGTTGCTGGCGGTCGCTCCCCTGCGCCCGCTGGTCGACCGCCTGCTGCCCTCCCCCGGTGCGGGCCCGAGCGAGCGCACCCGCCGCACGGGGCACTTCCGCCTGCGCCTGGACGCGCGCACGGAGTCCGGTCGCCGCGCCGCCGTCACCGTGGCCGCCCAGGGTGATCCCGGGTACGCCGCGACCGCGGTCATGCTCGGCGAGAGCGCCCTGGCACTCGCGCTCGACGGTGACCGGCTGCCCGACCGCGCCGGGGTGTTGACCCCCGCCACGGGCATCGGCGTCGCGCTCGTGGACCGGTTGCGCGACAAGGGGTTCACGCTCGACCTCACCGCCTGACCGATCCCGCGCGCACCGTCGCGGGCGTGCACCCGGGGCGGCCGCCGCCAGCGTTGCATGTTCATGCACTGTTGTGCATACTGTTCCGCATGTCCAAGGTGCTCACCTCCCTGCCCGCCGGCGAGCGCGTCGGCATCGCCTTCTCCGGTGGTCTCGACACCTCCGTGGCCGTGGCCTGGATGCGGGAGAAGGGCGCCGTGACCTGCACCTACACCGCGGACATCGGCCAGTACGACGAGCCGGACATCGCCTCGATCCCCGACCGCGCGGGCGCCTACGGCGCCGAGCTGGCCCGCCTCGTGGACTGCCGCGCCGCCCTCGTCGAGGAGGGCCTGGCCGCCCTGACCTGCGGGGCGTTCCACATCCGCTCCGGCGGGCGGGCCTACTTCAACACCACCCCGCTGGGCCGGGCGGTGACCGGCACGCTGCTCGTGCGGGCGATGCTCGAGGACGACGTCCAGATCTGGGGCGACGGGTCGACGTACAAGGGCAACGACATCGAGCGGTTCTACCGCTACGGCCTGCTCGCCAACCCGGCCCTGCGCATCTACAAGCCCTGGCTCGACGCGGAGTTCGTCACCGAGCTCGGCGGCCGCAAGGAGATGTCGGAGTGGCTGCAGGCCCGCGACCTGCCCTACCGGGCGAGCACCGAGAAGGCGTACTCCACCGACGCGAACATCTGGGGCGCCACCCATGAGGCCAAGCGCCTGGAGCACCTCGACGTCGGCGTGGAACTGGTCGAGCCGATCATGGGCGTGCGGTTCTGGGACCCCGAGGTCGAGATCGCCGCCGAGGACGTCACGGTCGAGTTCGAACAGGGCCGGCCCGTGCGGATCAACGGCGCGTCCTTCGACAGCGCGGTCGACCTGGTCCTGGAGGCCAACGCGATCGGCGGCCGGCACGGCCTGGGCATGTCCGACCAGATCGAGAACCGCATCATCGAGGCCAAGTCGCGCGGCATCTACGAGGCCCCGGGGATGGCGCTGCTGCACGCGGCCTACGAGCGCCTGGTCAACGCGATCCACAACGAGGACACCGTCGCCAGCTACCACAACGAGGGCCGGCGCCTGGGCCGCCTCATGTACGAGGGCCGCTGGCTGGACCCGCAGTCGCTCATGCTGCGCGAGTCGCTGCAGCGCTGGGTCGGCAACGCGGTCACCGGCTCGGTCACGCTGCGCCTGCGGCGCGGGGAGGACTACTCGATCCTCGACACCTCCGGGCCGGAGTTCAGCTACCACCCGGACAAGCTGTCGATGGAACGCACCGAGGACTCCGCCTTCGGGCCGGTGGACCGCATCGGTCAGCTGACCATGCGCAACCTCGACATCGCCGACTCCCGCTCGAAGCTGGAGCAGTACGCCGGGCTGGGCATGGTCGGCAACGCCCAGGTCAGCCTCATCGGGGCCCTGGAGTCCGGTGGCGCGCAGGCCATCGCCTCGCGCGGGGAGTCCAGCGGGGACGACCTGCTGGACCGCGCGGCGATGGAGTTCGGGACCGACTGAGGAACCCCCGGCCCGAACCCGTCCGCGTCGAACGCGTCGGACGTTTCAGACGTGTCAGGTGAGGCGGACGGGTTCGGCGTCGCAGAGGCGGACCAGCTCGGCGAAGCTCGTCGGGAACACCGCCTGCGGCGTGCCCGCCGCCGCCCACACCACGTCGTAGCGCAGCAGGTCGACGTCGATGACCGTGCGCAGCCGCCGGGGGTGACCCAGGGGTGAGACGCCGGCGACGGGCTGACCCGTCGCGGCCCGGACCTGCGGCGCCTTCGGCCGCGTGAGCTCGGTGGCGCCCAGGGCGGCGGCCGTCGCCTCGACGTCGACGCGGTGGTCACCGCTGGCCAGCACGAGCACCGGTTCCCCGTCGGCGAGGAACACCTGACCGCTGGCGACGGCCCCCGCGGGGCACCCCAGCGCCTGCGCGGTCCGGCCCGCCGTCCGCGTGGACGCCGCGAGCTCGACGACCTCCCCCTCGGCCCCGGCCTCGCGCAACGCGCGGGCCACGGCGACTGCGTTGCGGTGCACGGCGACTCCTCCGGCCGGGGTGGTTCGTCGCGGTCCGCCGTCGTGGTCGGCACCGGCCCGGGCCCGCGGCCCCGACCGGTCCAGACCGCGCCGGCGCGGGACGATGCCCCCGAGCTTGGCGAAGGTGCGGCGGACGCGCACGCCGGGACCCGCGACGACCGCCCGGCAGGCCGTTCCCGTGGTCATCACATAGCGTGACTACATGGAACGTGGCGTGAGGACGCGTCGACCGCGCCGGTGGACTTCCCCGCACCGCGCGGCCCCCGCCCCGACGGTGGGTCACCATCGACCCGTGGCCGTCTGGAAGTCGTTCATGGACCTCGTGCACCTCATCGGTGCCCTCGGCTGCCTGGCGCTGACCGGCGGGTTCGCCGCGCAGGGCGAGACCGCCCGGGCGCTCTTCTACGGGCTGTGCACGATGGCCTTCGCCCTCGCGCTGGCCCGCCGCTGGCCCACCCCCGCCCCGCGCCCGGCCCCCGCGCCCGCCGTCGTCGACCTGCGCGAGGACGTACCCGCCTGGGTGACCCACCGGCCCTGACCCCGCCCGGCCGCGCCGCCCCGGGCGACTCGGTAGCGTCGCGCCGTGCCCACCACCACGACCGCCACCGCCGTCCTCGACGAGGCCCACGTCGGGCCGATGGACAACGTCGCCTACGTCGTGCGGTGCCGCAGCACCGGCCGCCGCCTGCTCGTCGACGCCGCCGCCGAGCCCGGGACGCTGCTGGCCCTGGTCGAGGGGACCCTCGACCTCGTCGTCACCACCCACCGCCACCCCGACCACGTGGGGGCGCTCGCCGCCGTCGTCGAGGCGACCGGGGCGCGCACGGCGGCGGGGAGCGAGGACGCCGATGCCCTGCCGCTGCCGGTGCAGCAACGGCTCGAGCACGGCGACGTCGTCCGCGTCGGCGACGTCCTGCTCGAGGTCGTCCACCTGCGCGGTCACACGCCCGGGTCGGTCGCCCTGGTGCTGCGCGACCCCGAGGGTCCCGACCACGTCTTCACCGGCGACTCGCTGTTCCCCGGTGGGGTCGGGAACACTGGCGGTGAGCCCGCCAGGTTCACGCAGCTGCTCGACGACGTGACGGAACGGCTGTTCGACGTCCTCGCCGACGACACCGTCGTGCACCCCGGCCACGGTGCGCCCACGACGATCGGCGCCGAACGCCCGCACCTGGCGCAGTGGCGCGAACGCGGCTGGTGACCGCGCCGGGTCTCACGGCGAGACCGGACCCTTCATCGCCGGGGAGGGGTAGACCGTCCCGACCCTGGTGCCGCCCAGCCACTCGGTGAGTCGGCGGGCCTCGGCCTCCAGGGCCCTGCGGGCCCGTGCGGGAACCCGTTCCAGCAGGCGCAGGTGCACCGTACCGGCGGCGTCCTGCACCCAGCACCCGACGACCCGCCCGTCGACCCAGGCGGTCGTGCCGGCGTTGCCGTTGCGGTCGAACACCTGCTGCCGGTGCGGGCCGAGGTGGAACTCCCGCCCCTTCCAGCCCATGACGGTGGGGTCGAGGACGGGCAGCAGCGCCACCCACGGGCCGGGGTCGGCGACGACGTCGAGGTCGTCGGGCAGGAGCCAGCCCGTGGCCCCGCCGTCGAGGGAGACGGGCACCGCGTCGAGCTCGGCCAGGGCGGCGCGCACGATCCCCTTCGTCGCCCCCAGCCACCAGACGACGTCGTCCTCGGTGCCGGGACCGAACGCGGCGAGCCAGCACCGGACGAGCTCGCGCCAGCCCTCGGCCGCGGCCCACGGCTCCGGCGCCGGGATCCAGTGCCGGGTGAGCGTCCACCGGGGCCTGGACACCCGCCAGTGCCCGGTGTTGACGCCGCGCACGACGTCGCCCGTGAGCCCCAGGTGGGTCAGGACCCGCGCGGCCGGGGACAGCCCGGAACCGGCCCAGACCGTCCCCTCGAGCAGCGGCACGCCCTGGCGGACGGCCTGGGCGGGCAGCCCCTCGGGGAACTCCCCCAGGAGCGCGAGCACCCCGGCGCGGGCCTCCTCGAGCCAGGCGTGGCCGTCCACCGCCCCGGCCTTCACGGCCTCCTTGGCCACGGCCGCCCGCTCGGTGGCCGCCACCCGGGCCGAGGCGCTCGACAGCGCGGCGGGCAGGAGGTCGCGCGGGAACACGAACAGGGTCCGGCGCATCGCGAGCTGCTTGACGAGCGTCCGGTCGCTCTCCAGGGCGCGTTCGACGTCCGCGACCGCCAGGCCCGGGACCCGGGCCCGGCACGACAGGTGAACGGTGGCCGGTTCGGTGGCGTGCAGGACCCCGACCGCCCGGGTCGCCGCCTCGGGCGTGGCGGCGTGGTGGGCGGGGGCCAGGGCGTGCCGGACGGCCAGGCGGGCCCGGCGTTCGTCGTCGGTGACGTGGCGCACCCGGGTCATCCTGGCACCGCGCGCCCCCGGCTGACCCCGGCCGGCCGGGATGGGAACCTTGGTGGCATGGGACTGGGCGGCGGACCGGGCGAGTACGCCGACTACGAGTGGTTCCGCCTCGAGGACGTGCCCGCCGCCGAGGTGGTGCGCCCGGGGCCGGACCCGCTCAGCGACGCCCTGCGCGAGCTCGTCGCGGGCTACCCCGTGTGGGCCGGGCAGGGCGCCACCCGCGTGCTGCTCGTCGACCTCGACAACCTGCGCGCGGGCCCGGCGCGGCTGCGGGCCCGCCTGTCGGTCGTCCTGGACCTGGCCCGCCAGGCCGACCGGGTCGCCCTGGCCGGGCAGGTCGGCGCGGTCGCGCGGTCCCGGCCGTGGCTGGAGGAGTTCGCCGACCGCGCCCAGGCCGTCCCCGACGGGGCCGACGTCGCCGACCTGGCCCTGCTCGCCGCGGCGCGCAGGGTGCCGGACCCGGTGGAGTTCGTCGTCGTGAGCAACGACGGCATCTTCGCCGACCTCGCCGAGCGCGGTGACCTCACGCTGCTGTCGCCGGGCACCAGCGCCCTCAGCGACCGCCTGTACGGGGAGGCGAGCCTGCTCGTCGACCTCGCCGCCCTCGAGACCGAGGCCGCCGCCGGCCTCGTGCGGCGCTGAGGGAGGGGCAGTGGCCCAGGTCGAGGTCTACGGCCGCGCCGACGCGCTGCGCCCGGTGCGCGCGGAACTGTCCGACCTGCTGCACCGCGCCGCCGTGGAGGTCCTGGGCCTGCCGGAGTCAAAGCGGTTCCACCGGTTCTTCCCGATGGACCCCGAGGACTTCCCCACCCCCCGAGGGCCGGACGCACCGGTACACCGTCGTGGAGGTCGTCATGTTCCCCGGCCGCAGCGTGGCGACGAAGAAGGCGTTCCTGCGGCGCCTGTTCGCCGACGCCCAGGACCGGCTCGACCTGGCGCCGGCCGACCTGGAGGTCGTGCTCCTGGAACCCCCGCGCCACGACTGGGGCATCCGCGGGCTGCTCGGCGACGAGCTGGACCTGACGTACCGCCTCGACGTCTGAGGGACCCCGGTCAGTCCAGCGCCAGGCCCCGGCGTTCGGGCAGCAGGAAGCTCGCCGACGCCGCGATCGCGAAGGCGACGCCGAACACGACGAAGACCAGGCCCGTCCCGCCGCCGTCGGACAGGAACGGCACGGAGACCGGCGCGAGGATGGAGGCGATGCGGCCGAACCCCGCCGCGGACCCGGCGCCGCGCCCGCGCACGCTCGTCGGGTACACCTCCGGGGTCACCGCGTACAGCGCGCCCCACGCCCCGAGGTTGCAGAACGACAGGGCCGCCCCCGCGGCGAGCACCGTGCCCGGGGACCCGGCGGCCGAGTAGGCCAGCGCCGCGAGCGCCGAGCCGATGAGGAACGCCGACAACGTCCGGCGCCGGCCCCACGTCTCCACCAGGACCGCCGCGACCGCGTACCCGGGCAGCTGGGCCAGGGTGATGAGGAGGGTGAACTCCAGGGACCGGACGAGGGTGAAGCCGTCCGCGACGAGCAGGCTCGGGATCCAGGTGAAGGCGCCGTAGTAGCTGAAGTTCACGAAGAACCACACCAGCCACAACCCCGCCGTCCGCCGCCGCAGCCCGGCCGACCAGATCCCCCGGCTGGCCGTCGACGGCGGGTCCGGGACGAGGGGGACGTCCGAGGAGCGTCCCGCGGCCGCCTCGAACTCCGCGACGACCCGTTCGGCCTCGGCGGTCCGCCCGCGCGCGAGCAGGAACCGCACCGACTCCGGCAGCCCCCACCGCACGACCACGGCGTACAGGGCCGGCAGCGCGCCCAGGGCCAGGGCCCAGCGCCACCCGTCGTCGGAGGTCGGCACCAGCCAGAACCCCACCAGGGCCGCCAGCGTCCAGCCGACGGCCCAGAACGCCTCCAGGACGACGACGACCCGGCCGCGGATGCGCCGGGGCGCGAACTCGCTGACGAGGGTGGAGGCCACGGGCAGTTCCGCGCCCAGGCCCAGACCGACGAGGAACCGGAACACCAGCAGGGCCGCCAGGGACCAGGACAGCGCGGCGGCCCCGGTGGCCAGCCCGTAGACGATGAGCGTCAGGGCGAACACCTGGCGGCGGCCGATGCGGTCGGCGAGCAGACCACCGAGGGTGGCCCCCAGCGCCATGCCCGCGAACCCGATCGAGGCGATCCAGGACTGCTCGGTGGCGCTGAGGTCCCACTGCACCTTGAGCGCGACGAGGACGTAGGCCACGAGGCCGACGTCGAACGCGTCGAGGGCCCAGCCCACCCCCGACCCCAGCAGCAGACGCCGGTGCCGCGACGTGAACGGCAGCGCGTCGAGCCGCTGCGAGACGGTGGGGGGCTGGCTCACGACGCACGAGCCTAGATGGTGGCGACGGACCCCGAGTCGACGCGGTAGTTGCTGCCGTTGACGAAGCTGGCCCGCTCGGAGGCGAGGAACGCGATGACCGAGGCGACCTCCTCGGGTTCACCGCGGCGCTTCAGCTCCATGAACGGGCGTTCCTCGTCCAGGAAGCTGGCGATGGCCTCCTCGACGCTGACGCCGAGTTCGGAGGATCGCTTCTCCATCATCTTGTCGGTCATGGGGGTGGAGATGAAGGCCGGCGAGACGGCGTTGACGAGGATCCCCTCGCTGCCGTAGGTCTTCGACAGCCCCTTGACCAGGCTGAGGACGGCGGCCTTGGCGGCGCAGTACGGCAGCTCGTCGGAGTAGGGCTGGACGGCGTCCTCGGAGGCGAGCAGGACGATGCGGCCCCAGCCCTTGCCCCGCATCCCGTCCAGGAACGTGCGCACGACGCGGACGGCGGAGAAGAAGTCGATCTCCAGGGTCGAGCGCCAGCCCTCCTCGTCGATCTCGTGGAACAACCCCTGCGCGCCGGTCACCCCGGCGGCGTGGACGAGGACGTCGGGGTCGCCCACGCCCGCGACGACCTCGCGGTGCAGCCGGGCGACGTCGTCGGGGTCGGTGAGGTCGGCGGCCACGGCCAGGACGTCGCCGGGGAGCTTGGCGGCGGCCTCCTTCAGCGAGTCCGCGTCGACGTCGGTGATCGCGACCTTCGCGCCCTCCTCCAGGAGCAGACGCGCTGTGTGCCAACCGATGCCGGAATCGCCGCCCGTGACCAGAGCCGTGCGTCCCGTGAGTTCGAGATCCATGCCGCTCACGCTAGGCACGGCGCAGCGGCCCCGCGCGGTGAAGCTCACCGGGGTGCGCGCCGCCACAGCGCCCGCGGGGTGAGGGTCATCGCCGCGGCCAGGGCGCGCAGCGCCCCCGGCACCCACACCACCTCCCGGCCCGCGGCCAGTCCGTCGGCGACGGCGTCGGCCACCTCGACCGGGGTGCTGGCCAGCGGGGCCGGGGACATCCCGGTCGTCATCCGGCCCACGACGAACCCCGGGCGCACCAGCAGCAACCGGACGCCGCTGCCGTGCAGGGCGTCCGCGAGGCCGGAGGCGAAACCGTCCAGACCCGCCTTGGCCGAGCCGTACACGTAGTTCGCGCGCCGCACCCGGGCCCCGGCGATGGAGGAGAACACGACCAGCCGCCCGCCGCGCAGGGGCCGCAGCAGGGACGCCAGGTGGGACAGCACGCTGACCTGCGCGACGAAGTCGGTGTGCACGACGGCCAGGGCGTGGTCGACGTCACGTTCGGCGCGGGCCTGGTCCCCGAGGACCCCGAAGGCGACGACGACGTCCAGCGGTCCGTGCCGGGCGACGAGGCCGGCGAGCAGCGGGCCGTGGGAGGGGAGGTCGTCGGCGTCGAACTCGACCGTCTCGACGGTGGCGCCCAGGGCGGTCAGCCGCGCCGACTCCGCCACCAGGTCACCGGCCCGGCGGGCGGCCAGGACGACCGTGCGGGCGCCGGCGCGCACGAGCCGGTCGGCCACCTCCAGCCCGATCTCGCTGCGCCCGCCCAGGACGAGCACGGGGTCCGGTGCACCCTCGACCATCAGATCCAGCCCGCCTTCCGCGCGATGGCGACGGCCTCGTGCCGGTTCGCCGCCCCCAGCTTCCCCGACGCCGCCGAGAGGTGGTTGCGCACGGTCCCCGGCGACAGCGAGACCTTGACCGCGATCTCCTCCACCCCGGCCCCGTCGGCGGCGAGTTCGAGGACGTCGGCCTCCCGGGCCGTCAGCGGGCTGGCCCCCGCCGCGATGGCGTCGGCCGCGAGCGAGGGATCGACGTACCGGCCGCCGCCGGAGACGGTGCGGATGGCCTCGGCCAGCACGGCGCCGGAGGAGGTCTTCGGCAGGAAACCCCGCACGCCCGCCTCCAGCGCACGGCGCAGGTGCCCGGGGCGCCCGTGGCTGGTGAGCAGCAGGGTCGTCGTGCCGGGCACCTCGGCGTGCAGACGTTCGGCCAGGGCGATCCCGTCCGCGGGCGCCCGTGGTCCGCCGGGCGGCATCTGCAGGTCCAGGACGGCGACGTCGGGGGTGACCTTGCGCGCCACCGCGAGCGCCTCCGCGCAACTGGCGGCCTGGCCGACGACCTCGAGGTCGTCCTGCAGGTCGAGCAGGCCCGCGACGGCGCTGCGGACGAGGTGCTCGTCGTCGGCGAGCAGGACGCGGGTGCCCTGCGCGGCAGGCGGTGTCGAGGGGGGCGGGGTCACGGCAGCTCCCAGTGGGCGTGGAGGGTGAACGTCCCGTCGCGGCGGGAGGTGTCGAGGCGACCACCGAGGGGCTGCAGGCGTTCGGCCAGACCCAGCAGACCCGAGCCGCGACCGGCGGGCCGGTCGGGCACCCCGTCGTTCTCGAGGCGGACGGTGAACTCCGACGCCTCCTGCCGGACCGAGATGCGGCACCACGTGGCGGCGCTGTGGCGCACCACGTTGGTCACGCCCTCGCGGATGACCCAGGCCGCGGCCGAGCGCAGCTCGTCGGGGAGGGGACCGTCCTGGTCGGGGTGCTCGAGGGTGCAGGCCACCCCGGCGGACTCCAGCAGCGCCACGGAACCCTCCAGCTCGGTGGCGAGGTCGACGGTGCGGTAACCGCGGACGACGGACCGGATGCGGTCCAGCGAGCCGTGGGCGATGGAGCGGACCTCCTCGGCGCGCTCGACGGCCTCGGGCCGGCCGCGGCGGGCGAGTTCGGCGACCAGATCGCTCGTCACCGCGATCGCGGACAGGTCGCGGCCGACGACGTCGTGCAGGTCCCGGGCGAACCGCAGCCGCTCCTCGGCGACGGCCAGGCGCGTGCGGTCCCGTTCGGCACCGGCCAGGCGCCGGACGACCTCCATCATCCACAACGACATCTGGACGACCGCGGCCAGGAACACCCCGTAGAACGCGTAGGTGAGGACCATCGCGAACCGGTCGGTGAACGGGAACGTGGCGACCCCCACGACGAGCACCGCGAGCGGGGCGTAGCGACGGAACCGCCACCGCCCCAGGGGGACGACGGCGGCGACGGCCGCGACGGCGGCCACGACGTCGACCGCGTCGCGGCCGGTGGAGGACGTGCGCAGCGCGAGGACGCCGGCCGCGTGGGCGAGCACCGAGGTGGCGATCCACGCGCCCTCGACGGCACGGCCGGTGGGCCGGCGCCGGACGGCGCGGCTCAGCAGGACCGCGAGCGCCAGCGCCTGGACGAGCGATGCGGCCACGGCCACGGCGACCGCGGCCCCGGAGTCGGCGACCGCGCCCGCGGTGACGCCGGCGACGACGAGCGGGCCGAGGAAGGCCAGCGGCACGAGCGACCAGTGCGTGTACAGCTCGACGCGCCGCGGGTCGTCCGCGGCGCGCCAGCGTCCCAGCAGGTCCACGGACCCGACTCTGCCAGAACCCCTCACACGCGGGGCGACCAGCGGAACCGGGCCCGGACCGCCGCGAGGCCCACGAGCGCCCACGCCACCGCGACGGCGGCGGCCCGCCCCACGTCCGCCCCCGAGGGGTCACCCGTCCAGCCCGCGTCGACGAGGCCGAGGACGGGGTTCAGCGGGGTGTACTCGGCCACCCGCGCGAGACCGGCGGGGAGCAGGTCCAGCGGGACGGCCGCACCGGCCCCCACGACGGCGACGGCGATGACGGGCAGGCTCGTGATCTGCACGGACTCCAGCGTCTTCGACGCGGTCGCGGTCACCAGGGCCAGACCGGTGAACACGACGCAGCCCACGAGGACGCCGGCGAGGCACAGCAGCGGGTCCTGCGGCAGCGGGAGGTCGATGACGGCGGAGCCCACGGCGGCGAGGACCACCGTCTGCACGAGCGTGACGGCGACGGCCGGGACCGCGAGGGCGGTGAGGATCTCGGCGTCGGAGGCCTCCCCCGTGCGCAGTCGCTGGAGCACCCCCTCCTCCCGACGTGCGACGGCCGTGGACAGGACCGTGTAGTAGACGACGAACAGCAGCAGCATCCCGACGAGGGAGGCGGTGGCGAGCGCCGCGGCGTCGCCCCCGTCGCCGACACCCTCGATCGTGCTGAACAGGCCGATGACCCCGACGGGCATGAGCAGGGCGATCGACATCAGGGTCTTGTTGCGCCGCAGCAGGAGCAGTTCGGCGCGGGCGAGGGACCAGGTGCGGTGCAACGATCCCGCGAGCCGTCCGCGCGTCCCACCCGACGTGGTGGCGGTGGGTCGGGGCGTGGTCGTGGTGGTGGTCGTGGTGGTGGTCGTGGTGGGCATCAGGCGGCCTCCTCCGTGGCGGCGAGTTCGAGGAACGCGGTCTCGAGCGAGGCCGGGACGGCCTGCAGACCGGGCAGGGCGGCGTCCTGCGCGTCGGCCCAGGCCAGGACGCGGGACAGGCTGCGCTGCAGGTGGTCGGTGCGGACGACGACGTGCCGTCCGTCGACGGTGACGGTGTCGCCGGGGTCCAGGTCGGCGGCGGCGGGGCGGCCGGCGGAGGCGGCCCAGCGGATCTCCGAGCGGTGCCCGGCGACGACGTCGCTGATCGTGCCCTCGGCGGCGACGAGGCCGCGGTGCATGATCGCGAGACGGTCGGAGAGTTCCTCCGCCTCCTCCAGGTGGTGGGTCGTGAGCAGGACCGCGGTCCCCTCGTCGACCAGGTGACGGACGAGCCCCCACACGGCGCGGCGGGACTGGGCGTCCAGACCGGTGGTGGGTTCGTCGAGCACGAGGAGTTCCGGGCGGCCCAGCAGGGCGACGGCCAGGTCGACGCGTCGGCGTTCCCCGCCGGACAGGGACTTCACGGTCGCGTCGAGCTTGTGCTGCAACCCGACCACCTCGACCACCTCGGCGGTGGGCCGGCTGCGGGTGAGGGTCCCGCTCCACATCTGCAGGCTCTCGGCGACGGTGAGGTCGCCGGGCAGGTTCCCCGACTGCAGCACGACCCCGGTCCGCGGCCGGACGAGACGGCGGTCGCGCACGGGGTCGTGGCCGAGCACGCGGACGGTCCCCGCACTGGGCCGGGCCAGGCCGGTGACGACGTCGACCGTGGAGGTCTTGCCGGCCCCGTTGGTGCCGAGCAGGCCGAACACCTCGCCCCGGCCGACGGTGAAGCTGATGCCGCGCACGGCACGGACCCCGCCGGAGTACGTGCGCTGCAGGTCCCTGACCTCGACTGCGTCCATGCCCTCCAGCCTGCCGCCGGACCGGGTGCCGGCCCCGTGCGCCGGCTCACGAGTTCGCGGCCGGGACGCACGGGGGACCCGTGAGGAACCTCACGGGTGGCTCGGGGCGGTCAGGTGGTGCGCAGCCTCGTCGCCAGGTGCACCTTGCTCCCGTCCCGGCTGCGGACGGCGCTGCTCCACCCGTCGGCCTCGCGCCGCGCGACGTGCCGGACGGTGGAGGGCAGGTGCAGGGGGGAGCCGAAGTCGACCTCGTACCGCGCGGCTCCGAGGGCCGGACCGCCGAGGTCGGCCAGGGAGCGCGACGCCGTCCACATGCCGTGCGCGATGGCCCGGCGGAACCCGAACGCGCGGGCGGTGAGCGGGGAGACGTGGACGGGGTTCACGTCCCCGCTGACGGCGCCGTACCGGCGGCCGAGGTCGGCCGGGACGCGCCAGAGCGTGCCCTCCCCCTCCGGGGCGTCGAGCCGGGCGACGTCGCGCGGGATGCCCGGCCAGTCCACGCCCCGGGCGAGGTAACGGCTGCGCCCGGTCCAGACGGGCGCCCGTTCCCCGGCCACGGTGAGTTCGGTGCGCAGCTCGACGGTCGCCCCACGGCGGTGCGGGAGCATCCCGACGGCCCGCACGGACAGGTCGAACCGCTCGTCGACGCCGATCGCGCGGGTCTGCTCGAACTCCTGCTGCAGGTGCAGGACGCCGACGACGGAGAACGGGAACGGCTCGCGGACCATGAGGTCGACCTGGAGACCGAAACCGACGACCTGGGGGAACGGCAGCGGCACCTCGTCGCGCACGGGGAACCCCGTGAGGCGGCAGAACTCCGTCAGCCGGTCCAGGTCGAAGCGCTGGTCGCGCAGCACGACCCGCGTGCGGGGGAAGTCCAGCCGGCCGGTGGACCGGCGCAGCAGCGACCGGGCGTACAGCGCCGGGAAGGACGGCGGCGCGGTGAGTTCACGGGTGTCCATCACGCCCCCAGCAGGTTCTGGCCGCACACGCGCAGCACCTGGCCGTCGATGCCCGCCGCGTCGGGCTGGGCCAGCCAGGCGATCGTCTCGGCGACGTCGACGGGGAGCCCGCCCTGCTGCAGGCTGGACGTGCGCCGGCCGAGCTCGCGCGGGACCGGCGGCATCGCGGCCGTCATCGGCGTCTCGATGAACCCCGGTGCCACGGCGTTGACGGCGAAACCCCGTGCGGACAGCGGCCCGGCCAGGGCCTGGACGAGCCCGACCAGACCCGCCTTGCTCGTCGCGTAGTTCGTCTGCCCCTTCGCCCCGGCGAGGCCGTTCATCGAGGACAGGCACACGAACCGCGCCCCGGGCGCGAGGGCCCCGGGGTGGTCCAGGAGCGCGCCGGTGAGCCGGATCGGCGCGCCCAGGTTCACGGCGAGGACCGAACCCCACGCGGCCTCGTCGAGGTTGACGAACGACCGGTCGCGGGTGATGCCCGCGTTGTGCACGACGACGTCGGCACCGTCGAACCGGTCGGCCAGGTGCGCGGCGAGGGTGCCCGGCGCGGTCTCGGCGGTGACGTCCAGGTGCAGCGTGGACCCACCGACGCGGTTGGCGACGGCGGCGAGCTTCTGCCCGGAGGCGGCGATGTCGACGCACACGACGTGGTGCCCGGACCGGGCCAGCACCTCGGCGGTCGCGGCGCCGATGCCCTGCGCCGCACCGGTGACGACGGCGACGCGGCGCTCGCGGACGGAACCGGGGCGCCCCGGGCCCACGACGATCGGCTGACCGTCGACGTAGGCGGAGCGGGCCGAGCAGAAGAACCCCACGGCGCTGCGCAGGGACGTGCCCGCCCCCGCCGCGACGCGCAGGAGGTTCACGGTCGTGCCGCCGCGGGCCTCCTTGCCGAGGCTGCGGACGAAACCCTCCAGGCCCTGCTGGACGGCGCGCGCTTCGGGGTCCTCCACGTCCGCCGGGACCGTGGACAGCACGAGCACCCGGCCCCGGGTGCGCTTGAAGTCCGGCGCCGTGGCCAGCAGTTCCGCGAGCTGGTCGACGGTCCGCAGCCCGGACGCGTCGACGACGAGGGCCCCGAGGTCCCCGGTGCCGGCGCCGGTGCCGGCGTCCAGGCTCGCCCCGGCAGCCCGCAACGTGTCGCGGACGGCGTCGACGTGGGTGGCCCCGGTGAGCCCGGTGACCAGGGCCGGGCCGGTGAGCAGGTCCTGCCCGTCCTCGTACCGGCGCAACCGCGGCGGGCGCGGCAGCCCCGTGCGGGCGGCGAGGAACTTCCCCGGGCCGGTGCGGACGAGGGCGCCGTAGGGGTCGCCGGCGAGCGGTCCGGCCATCAGGAGGCCTCCACCAGCGCGACGATGCCCTGCCCGCCCGCGGCGCAGACGGAGATGAGCGCCCGGCCGCCGCCGCGTTCGCGCAGGAGCTTGGCGGTGGTGGCGAGCAGGCGGGCCCCGGTCGCGGCGAACGGGTGGCCGGTGGCCAGCGAGGACCCCGCGACGTTCAGCTTCTCGCGCGGGACGGCGCCCAGCCCCTTGCCCTCCCAGGCGGTGAGCGTGGCCAGGACGGTGGAGGCGAAGGCCTCGTGGACCTCGACGAGGTCCAGGTCGCCCAGCGTCAGGCCGTTCCGCGCGAGCAGGCGCGGGGCGGCCTCGACGGGGGCGGTGAGCAACCCCTCGCCGTGGACGTGGTCGACGGCCGCGGTCTCGGCGTCGAGGAGGTGCGCCAGGACCGGCAGCCGGCGCTGGGCCGCCCACTCGTCGGAGGCGAGCAGGACGGCGGCCGCGCCGTCGGTCAGCGGGGTCGAGTTCCCCGCCGTCATCGTCGCCTCGCCGTCCAGGTCGCGCCCGAACACCGGCTTCAGCGCGGCCAGCTTCTCCAGCGTGGTGTCCGGGCGCAGCAGGTCGTCGCGGCGGACCCCGAGGTAGGGCGTCAGCAGGTCGTCGAAGAACCCGCGGTCGTAGGCCGCGGCGAGGTTGCGGTGGCTGGCCAGGGCCAGCTCGTCCTGCGCCTGGCGACTCACGCCGAACTCCAGGGCGGTGCGGGCGGCGTGCTCACCCATCGACAGCCCCGTGCGGGCCTCGGCGTTGCGCGGCGGGAGCGGGCGCAGCTGGCCCGGGCGCAGCTTCGCGACGGCCGCCAGCCGCTGCCCGGCGGTGCGGGCCCGGGACAGCTCCAGCAGCACGCGGCGCAGCCCCTCGTCGACGGCGATGGGCGCGTCGGTGGCGGAGTCGGTGCCCCCGGCGATGCCCGCCTCGATCTGGCCCAGGGCGATCTTGTTGGCGACGAGGACGGCCGTCTCCAGGCCCGTCGCGCACGCCTGCTGCACGTCGTAGGTCGGGGTGGCCGGGTCCAGGGCCGTCGACAGGACGGCCTCGCGGGTGAGGTTGAGGTCCCGGCTGTGCTTGAGGACGGCACCGGCCACGACCTCCCCCAGGCGCTCGCCGGCCAGGCCGTAGCGGGCGATCAGGCCGTCGAGGGCGGCCACGAGCAGGTCCTGCGCCGAGACGTTCGCGTACCGCCGTCCGGCGCGGACGAACGGTGTGCGGTTGCCTCCGACGATCGCGGCTCTGCGTGTCACGGGTCCCCCAAGCGGTCCGGGTGGGCGGTGTCCTCCGAAGTTAACAGGTACTCCGGGTACCCGATACCCGGAGTCCGGGGTACCGTCGAGGAGTGGAGGTCATCGAGGACGGCACCGCCGTCACCGCCGTCGGCACCGCCCCGGCCGTGGACGGACGCCGGACCCGCTGGGCCGAGCACCGCCGCCGTCGGCGCGAAGAACTCGTCACCGCCGCCCTGCGCGCCATCACGGCCAAGGGAGCCGGGGTCGGCATGGACGAGGTCGCCGCCGTCGCCGGCACCAGCAAGACCGTCCTCTACCGCCACTTCGCCGACAAGGAGGACCTGTACCTCGCCGTCGCCGAACGGGTCAACGCGCGCATCCTGCGGGAGTTCGCCCAGGCCGTCGACCGCGCACCCACCGCCCGCGACGGGCTCGCCGCGGTCATCGACGCCTACGTGCGCCTGGTCGAGGCCGACCCGGAGGTCTACCGGTTCGTCGTCTCGCACCCGTTCCTGGAACGCCCCCTCAGCACCGACCCCGTCCAGCGGATCTCCGGCACCATCGCCGCCGAGACCGCCCGCACCATCACCGCGCACCTGCGGGTGGGCGGGGCCCGCGGAGCCTCCGCGGACGTCCTGGCGCACGCGATCATCGCGATGATCCGCACCGCCGCGGACCGGTGGATCTCCTCCACCGACCGCGTCCCCGCCGACACGCTCGTCTCCGATCTCACGCAACTCGCCTGGGGCGGCCTGCAGGCCGTCCTGACCCCGGAGGAGGTTCAGTGACCACCGTCGAACTGCCCGCAGGAAACCCCGTCGAAGCACCTGCCGAGACCACCGCCGCCGCGCCGGGCGGGCCGGTGGACACCGACGTGCTGCGTCGCCTCCTGGACGGCCGGTTCGCCGACGTGAAGGAGCAGTTCCGGGCCGATGCGCCGGACCACCTGTTCAGCCCGTCGTACGACCTGACCACCGCCGAGCACCGCGACGTGACCCGTGCCCGGCTGCGCACGCTGGCCGAGCTGGGCGGTCACGACCTGGGGTTCTCCTCGCGCTGGGGCGGGGGCGACAGCCCCGGCGGGCAGGTCGCGCAGTTCGAGATGCTCGGGTTCGGCGACGCCTCGCTCATGATCAAGTCCGGTGTCCAGTGGGGGTTGTTCGGCGGGGCCGTGCAGGCCCTGGGCACCGAGCGCCACCACGCCGAACTCCTGCGCCCGCTGCTGAGCCTGGAACTCGTCGGCTGCTTCGGCATGACCGAGTCCGGGCACGGCTCCGACGTCTCCTCCATCGGCACCACCGCGACGTACGACCCGGCCACGCGCGAGTTCGTCGTCCACACCCCGGACGAGTCCTGCCGCAAGGACTACATCGGCGGGGCCGCCGAGGACGCCGACGTCGCCGTGGTCTTCGCCCAACTGGTGACCGGCGGTGAGGGTCGCGGCGTGCACGCCTTCGTCGTCCCGCTGCGGCGCGACGGTGTCGACCTGCCGGGGATCTGGCGCGGCGACGACGGCCGCAAGATGGGCCTGAACGGCGTCGACAACGGCCGGCTCGCGTTCGACCACGTCCGCGTCCCCCGCGAGGCGCTGCTGAACCGGTACGCCGACGTGGCCGAGGACGGCACCTACTCCTCCCCCATCGCCAGCGCGAACGCCCGCTTCTTCACGATGCTCGGGGCCCTGGTGAAGGGCCGCGTCAGCGTCTCCGGCGGCGCGCAGTCGCAGACCAAGGTCGCCCTGGAGATCGCGCTGCGCTACGGCGCCGGCCGCAGGCAGTTCAAGGCGCCCGGCCGGGCCGAGGAGGTCACGGTGCTGGACTACCTGGCCCACCAGCGGCGGCTGCTGATCCCGCTGGCCACCACGTACGCGCTCTCGTTCGCCCAGGACGAGCTGATGGGCGAGATGGACGACCTGCTGCGCGTCCAGCTCGCCGGCGACGAACCCGACTCCGCCCGCCAGCGCGCCTTCGAGGCGCACGCGGCCGCGCTCAAGGTCGCTTCCACCTGGCACGCCACCCGGACGATCCAGACGTGCCGCGAGGCGTGCGGGGGCAACGGGTTCCTCGCCGACTCCCGGTTGCCGCTGCTGAAGGCGGACACCGACGTGTTCACCACCTTCGAGGGCGACAACACCGTCCTGCTGCAGCTCGTGGCCAAGAGCTTGCTGACCAGCTACGCCCAGCAGTTCTCCGACCTGGACACCCTGGGCATGGCCCGCTTCGCGACGAAGGACTTCATCTCCACCTACGCCGGGCGCAGCCCCGCGGCCTCCCTGGTCGCGGACGTGGTCGAGGCCGGCCGGATCCCCGACGACCTGCACGACCGGGCGTGGCAGGTCCGCATGCTCGCCGACCGGGAACGGCACGTCGTGGAGTCGCTGGCCAAGCGGATGCGCAAGGCCCGCAGCAAGCCCGAGGCCGAGCGGTTCGCCGCCATCGACGACCTGCAGGACCACCTCCTGCTCGCCGGGCGCGCGCACACGGACCGCATCGTGGCCGAGGCGTTCGCCGCCGCGATCGCCCGCTGCGAAGACCCATCCGTCGCGGCCCTGCTCGCCGACGTCTGCGACCTGCACGTCCTGGCCCTGCTGGAAGCGGAGAAGGGCTGGTACCTGGAGCACCGCCGGATGACGACGTTGCGCGCCAAGGCCATCACCAGTGCCGTGAACGCGCTGTGCCGCAAGCTGCGCCCGCGCACCGAGGAACTCCTCGCCGGGTTCGGCACGCCGCGGCACTGGCTGGGGTCGCGCCTGGTCGGCTGAACCGGACGGGGCCGCGGGTCGGCGAGGACGTAGCCTGCCGGGATGCACGGTGAGTACAAGGTCCCGGGCGGCAAGCTCGTCGTCGTCGACCTCGACGTCCGGGACGGCCGCCTCGCCGACGTCCGCCTCAGCGGGGACTTCTTCCTCGAACCCGACGACGCCCTCGAGGCGATCGACACCGCGCTCACAGGGGTGCCGGCCGACGCGGACGCGACGGACCTCGCCGGGCGCGTCCGCTCGGCCCTGCCCCGAGACGCGGTGCTCCTCGGGTTCACCCCCGAAGCCGTCGCGACGACGGTCCGGCGCGCCGTCGGCGGGGCCACCGGCTGGCTCGACCACGCGTGGCGGCTCGTCCACACCGGTCCGCAGGCCCCGCTGACGCACATGGCCCTCGACGAGGTGCTGACCCGTGAGGTGGCCGCGGGCCGGCGCGGCCCGACGCTGCGGGTGTGGGAGTGGGCGAGCCCCGCGGTCGTGCTCGGCAGCTTCCAGTCCGTGCTCAACGAGGTGGACGCCGAAGCCGCCGACCGCTTCGGCGTCGAGGTCGTCCGCCGGGTCTCCGGCGGCGGCGCGATGTTCGTCGAGCCCGGGAACACCATCACCTACTCCCTCTACGCCCCCGGCTCCCTCGTCGAGGGCCTGAGCTTCACCGAGTCCTACGCGTTCCTCGACGACTGGGTGCTCGTCGCCCTCGGCGACCTGGGCGTCAAGGCCTGGTACCAGCCCATCAACGACATCACGACCGACCAGGGCAAGATCGCGGGCGCCGCGCAGAAGCGGCTCGGGGACGGGACCGTCCTGCACCACGTGACGATGTCCTACGACATCGACGCGGCCAAGATGCTCCAGGTCCTGCGGATCGGGCGGGAGAAGCTGTCGGGCAAGGGACTGGCCAGCGCCGCCAAGCGCGTCGACCCCCTGCGCCGGCAGACGGGTCTGCCGCGCGAGGAGGTCATCGACTCCATGGTCGCCACGTTCCGCCGCCAGTACGGGCTCACCGACGGACCGTTGACGGACGCCGAGCTCGCCGCGGCCGACGAGCTCGTGCGCACCAAGTTCGCGACACCGGGGTGGGTCGGGCGCATCCCCTGACCGGCGGCGTGGACAGCGCCGGGGCGGGGGAGCACACTCGGGAGATGGACAGGGCGGTCGACCGCGGGATCCGCACCGGTGTCGTCCGCGACGCCGACCGGGGTGGTCGAGCGCTGCGCGTGAGCGCCCACCCGGAGGCGGACCGCGTCGTCCTGTCCACCTGGCAGGACGCGACGTGCGTCTCCACGGTCCGCCTGGACCGGGCCGAGGTCGTGGAGCTGCTCACCGCGCTCGGCGCGGCGCTGCTCCCGCCCGACCGCTGAGGTCCGGTCCGCCGCCGGTCGCCCTCCGGACGCTGCCGTCGTCCAGCAGGATGGGCCCGTGAGCAGTGCACCACCCCCGCGCCCCTCGGCCCCCTCCCCGGTGCGCCCGCGCGCCACCCGGCGCCGCCCCGGGCGCCCCATGAACCCCGCCCGGTTGACGATCGCGGGCTTCGCCCTGGCCGCGGTGCTGGGGACGGGGCTGCTCATGCTGCCGCTGGCCTCGCAGGACGGGCAGGGCACCGACGTGGTGACCGCCCTGTTCACGGCCGTCTCGGCGTTGTGCGTGACGGGTCTGGTCGTCGTGGACACGGCCGGGTTCTGGTCCGGGTTCGGGCAGGTCGTCGTCCTGGTCCTCATCCAGGTCGGCGGCTTCGGGATCATGGCGCTGGCCTCGCTGCTGGGCGTCCTCGTGGCCCGCCGGCTGGGCCTGCGCGGTCAGCTCGCCGCGGCGGCCGAGACCAAGACGCTCAGCCCGGGCGACGTCCGGCTCATCCTGGTCGGGGTGGCCCGGACCAGTCTCGTGGTCGAGGCGGTCACCGCCGCGGTGCTGGCGGTCCGCTTCGCGACCGGGTACGGCGAGCCGGTGCCCCGGGCGCTGTGGCTGGGGGTGTTCCACTCGATCTCGGCGTTCAACAACGCCGGGTTCGCGTTGTGGAGCGACAGCCTGACCCGCTTCTCGACCGATCCGTGGATCTGCCTGCCGATCACCGCGGCGGTGGTCGTCGGAGGGCTGGGTTTCCCCGTCCTGTTCGAGCTGCGCCGCCACCTGCGGGCCCCTTCGCGCTGGAGCCTGCACACCAAGCTGACGGTGCTCGGTTCCGCGGTGCTGATGGTGGTGGGGCCGGTGGTGGTCTGCGTCCTGGAGTGGCGCAACCCGGCGACCCTGGGGTCGTTGAGCGTGCCGGGGCGGTTGCTGGCGGGGTTCTTCCAGGGCGTCATGCCGCGGACCGCGGGGTTCAACAGCGTCGACATCGCCCAGATGAACAGCGCGACCTGGCTGGGCTCGGACGTGCTCATGTTCATCGGCGGGGGCAGCGCCGGCACCGCGGGCGGCATCAAGGTCACCACTTTCGCGGTGCTGCTGCTGCTCATCGTCTCCGAGGCCCGCGGCGACGAGGACGCCACCGTCTTCGGCCGCACGCTGCCCCGCAACCTGCACCGGCAGGCCCTCAGCGTCGCCCTGCTGGGGGTCGGCGCCGTGGTGACGTCGGCGATGGTGCTGGTCGCCACGACCCGCTTCCCCCTCGACCAGGTGCTGTACGAGGTGGTCTCCGCGTTCGCCACCGTGGGCCTGTCCACCGGCATCACCGCCCAGCTCCCCCCGGGGGGCCAGCTCCTGCTGGTCGCCCTGATGTTCCTGGGCCGCACGGGCACGATCACCCTGGCCACCGCGCTGGCCCTGCGCAGCAGACCGCGGCTCTACCAGTTGCCGGCGGAACGGACGATCGTGGGCTGAACCGCGCGGGCCCAGCACGGCACCGGCGCGCACGGCGAGGGGCGGGCGCGGTCGGTCGGCGGGGCGCGGACTACGTTGGCCGGACCGGGAAACCCAGGACCTCGTCGAGGAGACCACCGTGAGCACCCCCACCGCCCGCACCACCCCGCTGCGCTTCCGCGAGAGCGACTGCGACGTGACCGAGTTCGCCCGCCTCATCGACCGCACCACGGACCTCGCCGACTACCCGCACGCCGCCGACGTGCGCCGAGAGGTGCTCGTCTACGACGCTGCCGCGCTGCGCCGGACCGTCGGGGACGACACCGGCCGTGAGGCGGTCGAGGCCGAGCTCGTGCGCGCTCTGACCGACGGGCCCGGCGTCGTGGTCGTCGAGGGTGCCTTCCCCGTCGCCGTCGTCGACCGGGTCAGCGCCGTGTTCGACGCCGTCATCGCCGAGGAGAAGGCCGCCGGGACGGCCCGGGGCGACCACTTCGCCACCGCCGGCGCCAACGACCGCGTCTGGAACGCGCTGGAGAAGCTCGCCGTCCGCGACCCCGAGGCGTTCGTCGACTACTACGCCAACGACGTGCTCGCCCTCGTCTCGACGGCGTGGCTGGGCCCGGGGTACCAGGTGACGTCCCAGGTGAACCTCGTGCGTCCCGGGGGGAAGGCGCAGGACCCGCACCGCGACTACCACCTCGGGTTCCTCTCGAACCCGGTCGCGGCGCGCTACCCCGCGCACGTGCACCTGCTCTCCCCCGTGCTGACGTTGCAGGGTGCCGTGGCGCACAGCGACATGCCCGTCGAGAGCGGCCCCACGATGTACCTCCCGTACTCCCACCGGTACCCGCAGGGCTACCTCGCCTGGCGGCGGCCGGAGTTCCGCGAGCACTTCGCCGCGCACCACGTGCAGCTCCCGCTGCGCGCGGGCGACGCCGTGTTCTTCAACCCCGCCCTGTTCCACGGTGCGGGGACGAACGTGTCCGCCGACGTGCAGCGCAGCGCGAACCTGCTGCAGGTGTCCTCGGCGTTCGGCCGCGCGATGGAGTCGGTCGACCGCGTGCGGATCGCCCGCGCCGTGTACCCGGCCCTGCTGGCCCGCAAGGCGTCCGGGGCGGCGGCGGAGTTCCTGGCCAACGCGGTCGCCGTCGCCTCCGAGGGCTACCCGTTCCCGACGAACCTCGACCTGGACCCGAACGTCGGCGGCCTCACCCCGCTGTCGCAGACGGAACTCCTCGACGAGGCCCTCGCCGGGGACCGCAGCGCCGAGGAGGTCTCACGCGACCTCGACGCCTACGCCGCGCGTCGCCGCACGCACTGAGCGCCCCTCCCCGCCGCCGGGGTCCGGAACGACGACCGAGCACGGTGGTGCGGCACCGCGAGGTTCACCAGGGCACGACGCCCGCCCGGTCGCGGAACTGACCCGTCGGCCCGTCCACGCCGATCGTCGCCAGTTCCACGATGGCGTCCGTGCCCTCCGTCACGGTCTGCGGACCGCTGTGCCCGTTGAGGTCGGTCGCGGTGTACCCGGGGTCGACGGCGTTGAACTTCACGTCCGGCAGCGCCTTGGCGAACTGCGTCGTGAGCATCGTCAGGGCCGACTTCGACGACGTGTACAGCGGCGCCGTCACCTGCGACTCGACCCGCTCGGGGTCGTGGGTGGCGGCGAAGGAGCCGAGACCGCTGGAGACGTTGACGACGACGGGGTTGGGCGAGGTCCGCAGCAGCGGCAGGAACGCGTTCGTCACCCGAAGCGGGCCGAACACGTTCGTCTCGTAGACGGCGCGCGCGTCGTCGGCGGTGAGTTCCTCAGCGGGCGCCTGCGGGCCGGAGATCCCGGCGTTGTTGACGAGGACGTCGAGCGTCCCCTCGTGGGCGGCGACGTCGGCCACCGCGGCGGCGACGGACGCGTCGTCGGTGACGTCGATCTGGACGAACCGGGCACCGAGCGCCTGCGCGGCGGCCCGGCCGCGCTCGGGGTCGCGGGCGCCGACGAGGACGGTGTGGCCGGCCGCGAGGAGGCGCCGGGCGGTCTCGTAGCCGAGGGACTTGTTGGCCCCGGTGATGAACGTGGTGGTCATGGGTCCACCCTCACCCCGGCCCGGGAACCCTGCCAGGGCTCTGTTCACCGGGACCGGGGTGCCGGCCGCCCTGGTCACCGACCTGCACCGGACGCGGAGGAGCTGGACTTCCTGCGCGTCACCCGTGGGCGGCGCGCCGGGTCCGGACCCACTCCTGCACCCGTTCCACCGGCCACGTCGTGACGATCCGGTCGGCCGGCACCCCGCACTCCTGCGCCCGCACGCAGCCGTAGGGCTGCCAGTCGAGCTGCCCGGGCGCGTGCGCGTCGGTCGACAGGGTGAACAGGCAGCCCGCCTCGACGGCCTGGCGCAGCAGTGCCCGAGGTGGGTCGAGGCGTTCGGGCCGGGCGTTGATCTCGACCGCGACGTCGAACTCGACGCAGGCCGCGAACACGGCGGCGGCGTCGAACTCGCTCGGCGGGCGGCCCCCCTGCCCCACCCGGCCGTGCCCGCCCTCGACCATCCGTCCGGTGCGGTGGCCGAGGACGTCCGCGCGCCCCGAGCGGATCGCGGCGAGGGCCGCGATCTGCCCCAGCTGCGCCTCGCGCCGGCCGCGGTCCAGGCCGTGGGCGACCTTCAGGCCCTCGGAGTGGTCGGTGACCGCGATGTGCTCGTGGCCGAGTTCGGCGGCGGTGAACGCCACCCTCCGCGAGCGGGCTGCCACCGTCGCTGGCGTCGGTGTGGGTGTGCAGGTCCCCCCGCAACCGCGCCCGCAGCTCCTCCCCGCCCTCCACGAGCGGCCCGGCCGCCTCCTCCAGGACGGCGAGCCGGTCCGGTGCCCGGCCCTGCGCGGCCTGGGTGACGATCTCGGCCGAGGACGTCCCGATCCCCCCGAGGTCGGTGAGCGTCCCCGCCGCGAGCCGGGTGTCGAACTCGTCGGCGTCCAAGGCCTGCAGGACGGCGGCGGCCCGGCGGAACGCCGCCACGCGGAAACTGCCGGCCCGTTCCCGTTCGAGCAGGAACGCGGTACGGCGCAACGCCTGCACGGGGTCCACTGCGGTCCCTCCCCGCCTCCGGACGCGGGTCGGGCTCCACTGTGCACCTGCCCGGGCCCTCGCGCGGGCGGAGGTGTCGCCGCAGTGGGGGAGCACCCGGGCGGGTGCCGTCGCGGCTGCGTCGTGCCCGTCATCGACCTGCCGGGGGCGCGGGGACACCCCGGCGCGCGGCTCGGGTCAGCAGCACTCCGGCGCGTCCCCTATGCTGGTCGGGCTCCGGCAGCAGTGCCGAAGCGCCACGCCCCCATCGTTTAGTGGCCTAGGACGCCGCCCTTTCAAGGCGGTAGCACGGGTTCGAATCCCGTTGGGGGTACGAGCGGGTCCCCCGCCCGGGAGGTGGTCACGACCACCGCGCGGATCGGGTAAGGTCTTCTCTGCAAGCGCACGACAGCAACACCCAGCAACACAAGCAAGGCCTCCCTGAGGCCCCGTAGCGCAGTTGGTTAGCGCGCCGCCCTGTCACGGCGGAGGTCGCGGGTTCGAGTCCCGTCGGGGTCGCTCGTCGTGCCGGTTCGTCCGGCCCGGCACGGCCAGGTAGCTCAGTTGGTAGAGCGTCCGACTGAAAATCGGAAGGTCAGCGGTTCGACCCCGCTCCTGGCCACCTGGAAGCAACTTCCGAAGGGCCCCGGTGCACCGCACCGGGGCCCTTCGTCGTGCCCCGGGCCGGCGGTTACCCTCCTGCCGTGCCCGCCATCCCGAGCCCCGTCGCCCTCGCCCCCGCCGTCCTGGGCGGCTACGCCCTCGGCCGCACCACCGGGAACCGGAAGCTCGCCGGGGTCGCCCTGGTGGCCGGGCTCGGCGCCGTGGTCCCCCGCTGGGCCGCCGCCTCACCCGTCCTGGCCGCCGCGCTGGCGGCCGGCACCGTCGGGCTCGTGGGGCTCTCGCACCCGTTGTCCCGCCGGACCGGCCCCTGGCCCGCCGTGCTCACCACGACCGCGGCCGCCGCCGCTCTCGCGGCGGTCGGCGACCGGCTCACGGCACCGCGCTGACCTTCAGAGCTGCGTGGCGGTGAGGTCCCGCACCTGCGCGTAACGCTCCCGCACACCCGGCGTCGGGTCGGCCTCGAAGGTCTCCGACGGGCCGAGCGTCCACTCCGGCGGCGCGTCGCCCCCGGCGAGCACCCACGCGGCCTGCCGGGCCGCGCCGTCGGCGACGTACTCCCCCGGCGCCGGCACGACGACGGGACGCCCCAGGACGGCCGGGGCCAGGACGCGCACGGCTTCGGAGCGCGCCCCGCCGCCGACGAGGACGACGCGGCCGATCGCGCAGCCCTGCGCCTCCAGGGCGTCCAGTCCGTCCGCGAGCCCGCACAGCAGCCCCTCCACGGTCGCGCGGGCGAGGTGGGCGGGCGTGGACGTCGCCAGCGTGAGGCCGTGCAGCGCCCCCGTGGCGTCGGGGCGGACGGGCGTGCGCTCGCCCTCCAGGTACGGCACGAGGACGAGCCCGCCACTGCCGGGCGGGGCGGACAGGGCCAGCCGGGACAGCTCGGCGTGGTCGACGCCGAGCATGCGCGCGGCGGCGTCCAGGACCCGGGCCGCGTTGAGCGTGCAGACCAGCGGCAGGTAGCGGCCGGTCGCGTCGGCGAACCCGGCGACGAGACCGCTGGGGTCGTGCGTGGGGACCTCGCTGACGACGCTGACGACGCCGGAGGTGCCGATGGACACGACGACGTCGCCCACCTGCGCACCCACCCCGAGGGCGGCGGCCATGTTGTCGCCCGTGCCCGGACCCAGCCGGGCGCCGCGGGACAGGGCCGAGGCGCTCGTCCCCGCCTCCTGCGCCGGGCCCAGGACGTCCGGCAGGGACGGCACCGCGCCGAAGGCGCGCTCCAGCAGGTCGGTCCGGTACGTGCCGTCGGCGGGGGCGAAGTAGCCCGTCCCGCTGGCGTCGCCGCGGTCGGTCACCAGGCGTGCGGTGCCCCCGCCGGCGAGGCGGTGCGTCAGCCAGTCGTGCGGCAGGCAGACCGCGGCCGTGCGGCCCACGGCGTCCGGTTCGTGCTCGGCGATCCAGCGCAGCTTGGTGATCGTCAGCGACGCCACGAGGACGCTGCCGACCTGCTCGGCCCACGCGCCCGGCCCACCGAGCTCGGCGGTGAGCGCCTCGGCCGCGGCCGCGGACCGGCCGTCGTTCCACAGCAGAGCCGGGCGGACGACCTCGCCGGCCTCGTCGAGCAGGACCGCGCCGTGCTGCTGGGCGCCGACCGCCAGGGCGTCGACGTCGTCGAGGCCGCCGGCGTCGGCGACGGCCTGCTCCAGCGCCCGCCACCAGTGCGCGGGGTCGACCTCGGAGCCGTCGGGGTGGGAGGCGCGCCCGGAGCGCAGCAGCTCCCCCGTGGCGGCGTCGCGGACGACGACCTTGCACGACTGGGTCGAGGAGTCGATCCCGGCGACGACGCCCGCGCCCCCACCCGCGTCCACC
Organism: Kineococcus halophytocola; assembly: GCF_041276425.1. Lineage (NCBI taxonomy): Bacteria > Bacillati > Actinomycetota > Actinomycetes > Kineosporiales > Kineosporiaceae > Kineococcus > Kineococcus halophytocola. The sequence goes on from NZ_JBGFTU010000006.1 coordinate 147,169, forward strand.
CCTGCACCTGTGCTGGTCATGGGCCCACCCAACACCATCGCGACCCGGCACCGCCGCACCCCGTGAGCCGTCCGGGGTGCCACCTCGTGACCGGGATGCCGGAACCTCTGCAGAACATGTACCGTTGGGGGCACGGAGAGATGACAGCTGCTCCGGGGTCAGCACAGACTGCCCCGGCCGACGCGCGAGGGGGTCGACGCCATGGGGCGCGGCCGTCAGAAGGCCAAGCAGACGAAGGTCGCTCGGGAGCTGAAGTACTTCAGTCCCGACACCGACTACAACGCTCTGCAACGTGAGCTTCACGGGCCCGACCCGTACCGCCAGACGGGGCGCAACGCCGCCCCCGAGGCGCCGGAGTCTGACGTGGAAGACGACGACTCGGACGACAACCCCGAGAACTGGTCGAAGTACACCGCCACGGACGACTACGACGACTGGACGTCCAAGCGCCGGGCTTGACCCGGCGCCCGCACGGCCAGTTCGCGCAGTAGCTCGCGGCACCGCACGAGGCGTGGCGCTCCCCCGGTCCTCACCAGCCCTGGTGGGAACCCCGGAGGGTCGTCACGCCTCCTGCGATCCCCTTGCCGTTGCTCGACCCGTCGGCCTCGGTGCGCCGGCGGACCTCACCGCACACCCACGCCGGGATCCCGGTCTGCTCGACGGTCTCCACGACGGCCTGCGCCTGCTCGGCGGCCACGACCGCAACCATGCCCACCCCCAGGTTCAGGGTGCGCTCGAGGTCGTCGGTCGGCACCTGACCCAGGTCGCGCACGACGGAGAACACCGCCCCCGGCGTCCACGTCGAGCGGTCGACCTCGGCGGTCACGTCGGCGGGCAGGCAGCGCGCCAGGTTCGCGGCCAGACCACCGCCGGTGACGTGGCTCATGGCGTGCACCCCGCCGGTGGCCAGCGTCGCGAGCGCGGGCTTGGCGTAGATGCGGGTCGGGACCAGCAGTTCCTCGCCCAGGGTGCGGCCGAACTCCTCCACGTGCCGGTCGTAGGCCCAGCCCGCGTCGGCGACGACGCGCCGCACGAGGGAGTAGCCGTTGGAGTGCAGCCCGGAGGAGGCCATCGCCACGAGCACGTCCCCGGCGCGGACCTTCTCGGCGCCCAGCAGCTCGTCGGACTCGACGACCCCCGTCACGGCGCCGGCGACGTCGTACTCGTCGGCACCCAGCAGGCCCGGGTGCTCGGCGGTCTCGCCACCGACGAGGGCGACCCCGGCCTCCTCGCAGGCGCGCGCGATGCCCGCGACGATGGCGGCCATCCGCTCGGGCACGACGCGGCCGCAGGCGATGTAGTCCGTCATGAACAGCGGCGTCGCGCCGCAGACGACGATGTCGTCGACGACCATCCCGACGAGGTCGGCGCCGATGGTGTCGTGCACGTCGAGCGCCTGGGCGACGGCGACCTTCGTCCCGACGCCGTCGGTGCTCGTCGCGAGCAGCGGACGGCGGTAGTCCTTGAGCACCGACACGTCGTACAGGCCGGCGAAGCCGCCGAACCCGCCGACGACCTCCGGGCCCTGCGTGCGGGCGACGGACGCCTTCATGAGCTCGACGGCGCGGTCGCCCGCGACGACGTCGACGCCCGCGGAGGCGTAGGTCGTTCCACTCACTGCTGGGCTCCCTCGGGGGTGTCGTGCTGGTGCCGGGTGACGGGGGTGATCGGGATGCGGGGCTTGTCCATCGAGCGCTCGCCGAGCCGGTCGAGGTCGTTGAGCGGCACGGGGTACTCCCCCGTGAAGCACGCCGAGCACAGCCGCTCGGCGGGCTGCTCGGTCGCCGCGATCATGCCCTCGGCCGAGATGTAGCCCAGGGAGTCGGCGCCGATGCTCTGGGCGATGTCCTCCACGCTCAGGCCGTTGGCGATGAGCTCGGCGCGGGTGGCGAAGTCGATGCCGTAGAAGCACGGCCACTTCACCGGCGGGGAGGAGATCCGGACGTGGATCTCGGCGGCGCCGGCCTCGCGCAGCATCCGGATGAGGGCCCGCTGGGTGTTGCCGCGCACGATGGAGTCGTCGACGACGACGAGCCGCTTGCCCGCCACGACGTGCTTGAGCGGGTTGAGCTTGAGCCGGATGCCGAGCTGCCGGATCGTCTGGCTGGGCTGGATGAACGTCCGGCCCACGTAGGAGTTCTTGACCATGCCCTGGCCGTAGGGGATGCCGGACTCCTCGGCGTAGCCGATGGCCGCGGGCGTCCCGGACTCCGGGGTCGGGATGACGAGGTCGGCCTCGACGGGGTGCTCGCGGGCCAGGACCCGGCCCATCTCCACGCGCGACTCCTGGACGACCTTGCCGTTGATGGAGGTGTCCGGGCGGGCGAGGTAGACGTACTCGAAGACGCAGCCCTTGGGCTTCGCCTCGGCGAACCGGGTGCTGCGCAGCCCGTCGGCGTCGATGGCGATGAGCTCGCCGGGCTCGACCTCGCGCACGAAGCTGGCGCCGACGATGTCCAGGGCCGGCGTCTCGGAGGCCACCACCCAGCCGCGCTCGAGGCGGCCCAGGACGAGGGGGCGGATGCCCTGCGGGTCGCGCGCGGCGTAGAGCGTGTGCTCGTCCATGAAGACCAGGGAGAACGCCCCCTGCACGTGCGGCAGGACCTCGGCGGCCGTCGCTTCCAGCGTGTGGTCGGGGTCACCGGCGAACAGGGCGGTGAGGATCGCGGTGTCCGTGGTGTTGCCGCGGGCGATCTCGCTGGGCGAGGGACGACCGCGCAGCGGCGGCTGCGGGGCGCTGGGGTAGCGCTCGGTGAGCATGTCGCGCAGCGCGAACTGGTTGGTGAGGTTGCCGTTGTGGGCCAGGGCCACGGTGCCGCCGGCGGTGTCGCCGAGCGTGGGCTGGGCGTTCTGCCAGCCGCCGCCACCGGTCGTGGAGTAGCGGGCGTGACCGACGGCGATGTGCCCCTGCAGGGACTCCAGCGCCGACTCGTCGAACACCTGCGAGACCAGCCCGGTGTCCTTGAACACGAGGATCTGCTCGCCGTTGCTCACGGCGATGCCGGCTGCCTCCTGGCCCCGGTGCTGCAGGGCGTAGAGGCCGTAGAAGGTGAGCTTGGAGACTTCCTCACCCGGCGCCCAGACCCCGAAGACGCCACACGCGTCCTGAGGGCCCTTCTCGCCGGGGAGCAGGTCGTGGTTCAGACGTCCGTCACCGCGGGCCACGCCCCGAGTGTGTCACACCCCGGAACGCTTCCGGCTCCGCCGACGGGGTTGGGCCCGGGTCCCGGTGCGCCGGTCGGCGAGGACCGCGATGAGGGCACCGAGCAGGACGAACACCAGCCCGAGGGAGCAGAACAGGTACCCGAACAGGGCCTGCTGGGAGTACCCGTCCGAGGGCGGGGTGGTGATCGCGACGGCACCGGAGACGACGAAGGCGATGACCAGACCCGTCAGGGCGAAGGCCCGGAAGCGCGGTGCCCGACGGCGCGTGACCTGCACGAACGCCGTCCCCTCGCGCTCCTGCTCGGCCTCGCGCTCGGGGGCGTCCGGGGTCGGGTCCTGCGTCGGCTCGCTCACGGGGAGAACGCTACGGGCTCAGCCGGGGTCCGGTGGCACGAGGGGCAGCAGCTCGCCCAGGTCGGTCCGCTGGCCGCTGGCCTGGACCCGGCCGCCCGCGCGGGCGTCCTCGAAGGTCAGCCGGCCGGTGGCCAGCGCGACCCAGGTGGGCCCGTCCATCTCGACGACGGCGGGCGGGGTGCCGCGGGTGTGCCGGGGTCCGGCGATGACCTGGACGGCCGCGAACGGGGGCACCCGCACCTCGACGCTGCCGCCGGGGTAGCGGGCGGCGAGCTCCTCCAGGCAGTACCGGACGGCCGTGGCCAGCGCGGGCCGCGCGGGCTTCCCGCCCTCGTCCAGGACGTCCGTCACCTCGCGGACGGCGCTCAGGCCCGCAGTGGGATCGGTGCGGCGACGCGGGGGCACCCCCTCATGCTGCCACCGGCCCGACCGCGGCTCAGCGCGGCCGGCGGTAGAACGGCAGGGGCACGACCTCCGCGGGCAGCTCGGTCCCCCGCACGTCGACGCCGAGGTGCGTGCCGGGCTCGGCCAGCGCGGCGTCGACGTACGCCATCGCCACGGGGTACCCGAGCGTCGGCGAGAGCGCCCCGCTGGTGACGACGCCGACCGGTTCCCCGGCGGCGAGGACCGCGTACCCGGCGCGCGGTGCCCGCCGGCCCTCGCCGCGCAACCCCACGAGCACGCGCGCGGGCGGCTCCTGGGCCAGGCGCTGCAGCGCCTCCAGCCCCACCGCCCCGTCCTCCTTGTCCAGGACCACGACGCGCCCCAGCCCGGCCGCGAACGGGGTGACGTCCCGGCTGAGCTCGTGCCCGTACAGCGGCATCCCGGCCTCCAGGCGCAGGGTGTCGCGGCAGGCCAGCCCCGCCGGGACCCCGCCGTGCTCGCGGGTGGCGGCCAGCAGGGCGTCCCACACCTCGCGGGTGCGCTCGACGGGGACGAAGACCTCGAACCCGTCCTCGCCGGTGTACCCGGTGCGGGCCAGGAGCACCTCGACACCGGCCAGGACGGCGGTGACCGCGCGGTAGTAGCGCAGCGCCGCGAGGTCCACCCCGGACGCCCCGTCCAGCAGCGGGGCGACGATCGCGACGGACGCCGGCCCCTGGACGGCGACCAGACCCCAGCGGGCCGTCTCGTCGGCGACGTGGGCGTCGAAGGGGCGGGCGCGGTCGGCCAGGGCCACGACGACGGGCTCGACGTTGGCCGCGTTGGCCACGACGAGGAACTCCTCCTCGCCCAGGCGGTACGTGACGAGGTCGTCGACGATCCCGCCGTCGTGGTCGACGACCATCCCGTAGGCGGCCCGGCCGACGGCCATCGTCGAGGGGCGCCCGACGAGCGCGGCGTCGAGGGCGCGGCCGGCCTCGGGGCCGGTGACGCGGACCTCGCCCATGTGCGAGAGGTCGAACAGCCCCGCGGTGGCCCGCACGGCCCCGTGCTCGGCGAGGTCGGAGGCGTAGCGCAGCGGCATCGACCAGCCGGCGAAGTCGGTGAAGGACGCGCCGAGCTCGGCGTGCGCGGCCGCCAGCGGGCTCGCGGCGGGCGTGGTCTCGGCGGCGGTCTCGGGGGTGGTGCTCGTGCTCACGGGGCTCCTCTCGTCGCGGCCGCGCGGCGCGGCCGGGCTGGACCCCCTCTGTCGCGGAACCTGAGAGCTTCACCGTCACCGGTTGCCCAGCAACGGTTTTCCCCGTGGGTGAGGACCTCGCGGTCCTGCTTTCCAGAGCGGCCTGCCCGTGGCGGTCCGTGGACCTGAGAGGTTCCGGGGTGATTGCTCCTTCGGTGCCCGCCGCGGACGGCGGGGCTCTCCCGCCGGGGCGGAGCGGCCGAGTGTTCAGTTGTCCCGCACAGCGTGGCACACCGGCGGCCCCGACCGGGACCTCGCGGCTCCCGGTGCCGTGGGGGCACGGGGGCCGACCGGTCCTGCCGCGCCCTGCACGGTCGCTGTTCAGAGTCGGACGACCTCCCCGGTCGTGGCGCTGCGGGCCGCGGCCTCCAGCACCACGAGACCCGCGACGGAGTCGGCCGGGTCGACGGGCACGGGGAGGCCGTCGGTGACCGCCGCCGCGAACGCCGTGTAGAAGTCGCGCCAGTCGGCGCGCTCCGCAGGGATGCGGGTGCTCGACGCGCCGCGGTGCAGGATCGGCCAGGACGCCTGCGGGACCTCGCCCCACCCGGGGTCGGCCGGCGTCCCTCCGGCCATCAGGACGTCGGCCTGCCGATCGTCAGCCGGGACCTCGAGGATCGCGTCGGTGCCGAACACCCGGAAGCGGGGCCCGGGGCGACCGTGGAGAGCGAGGTCGCCGACGACCTCCGACACGACCCCGGACGCGTGTCTCACCTGCAGGGCGAAGCGCTCCGGGGAGACGTCGGCGTACACCGACGCCACGGGCCCGGCGAGCTGCAGCACCTGGTCGACGACGTGGGCACCGAGGTCGAGGAGGATCCCGCCGCCGGAGTCGGGCACACCTCCTGGTGGCGCGAACTGCTCCAGGCGCGACTCGATGCGTCGCACCTGCCCCAGCGCCCCCGACGCCACCACGGCCCGGGTGGTGCGGAAGTCGTTGTCGTAGCGCCGGTTCTGGTAGGTGCTGAGCAGGACCCCGGCCGCCCGGGCCGCGTCGACGCACCTCTGCGCCGCGCTCGCGTCGAGGGCGAACGGCTTGTCGCACACGACGGGCAGCCCGAGGTCCACCGCCTCGAGGACCAGGTCGGCGTGCGTGTCCGCCGTCGTCGTGACGGTGACCGCGTCGACGAGGCCGGAGGCGGCCATCGAGGCCAGGTCGTCGAACGCGACCGCACCGGTGTGGTCCGCGGCGAGCTCCGCCCGACGTCGCGGCGAACGGGTCACCGCGGCGGTCAGCGCGCACCCTTCCGCACGGGCGACGAGGGGGGCGTGGAAGAAGCGCCCGCCCTTGCCGTACCCGACCAGTCCGAACCTCACGGTCATCAGTCGTTCCTCTCCGCTCCGTGGTCGGAGCGCTCAGCACCGCGGGACGGTGCGCACGGTTCCCGTGGACGGCCTGCTCGTCCTGACGTCAGAGCTCCCCCGTGAGGAACTGGGCGCGGCCGTACCCGAAGGACCAGTCGGCGTCCCCGTTCTCGACGATCGAGACGACGACGTCGCTGCCGGCCGTTCCGGCCGCTTCCAGGTTGCGGACGAGCAGGTGGTGGAAGGCGACCTTCTGCTCCTGGGGGCGGGCGCGGCTCGTCACCTGCAGCAGCACGACACGGTCGGTGCGCTCGATGCCGAGTCCGGTGTCGTGGACGACGAGCTCACCGGCGGGGTGCTGGTGGACGACCTGGTACCGGTCCCCCTCCGGGACGTCGAACGCCTCCACGACGGCCGCGTGGGCAGCGTCGAGCAGGGCACCCAGTTGCGCCGGGGTTCGGCCGGCGACGACGTCGAAGCGGAGCAGGGGCACGACAACCTCCTCATAGTTTGTCCTGTCATTGTGACATATGAATCGGCGGGGGCGCCGTGGTCCCGCGGATCACGAGGTGCGGCTCGACGACCACGTCCACGCTCTCGCGCTCGATCCCCTCGACCCGTTCGACCGCGAGGCGGACCGCCGCCCGGGCCTGCCCGGCCGGGTCCTGACCCACCGAGGTCAGCTGCACGTGCCCGAGCCGGGCGAGCGGGCTGTCGTCGTACCCGGCCACCGAGACGTGCCGCGGCACGTCCCTCCCCGCCCTCAGGAGGGCGTCGAGCACCCCGAGGGCGACGCGGTCGTTGGCGGCCACCACCGCCGTCGCCGGAGTGCGCGCGGCGAGCAACCGCTGCGCGGCGCGTACCCCGGCCTCCTCGTCGAACCCCGCCTCGAGGGTGCGACCCAGGATCTCGAACTCCGCAGCCGCGGCCTCGAACCCGGCGCGGCGGTCGGCGGCGATGTCCCCGCGACCACCCGAGACGTGGACGAGGTCGCGGTGCCCGAGGGAGACGAGGTGCTCGACGACCAGCCGGAGACCGACCTCGTCGGACGCACGGACGACGTCCGGACCCGCGCCGGTCACCGTCCGCGGCCGGCGCCCCAGGACCACCGCGGGGGCACGGGCGTCCCACCGCTGCAGCTCGGCGGAGTCGGCTTCCGGCCCGAGCAGCAGCAGGGCCTCGCACCGGGAGTCCAGGAGCGTCTCGACCGCGGCCCGCTCACCCCGGGTGCGCGTCACGGGGGCCAGCACGAGCTCGTACCCGGCGTCCTCGGCCGCCGCCTGCAACTCCTCGACGAGCTCGGCGTGGAAGGCGTTGCGAACGGTCATCGCCACACCCAGCAGCCGCGTCCGGCGCAGGGCCAGGGAGCTCGCCGCCCGGTTCGGCCGGTAGCCGAGCTCCTCGGCGGCCCGCAGGACGCGCGCGGCCGTCTCCGCGCTCGGGCCGGGCGCACCGCGCAGCGCCAGCGACACCATCCCCTTCGAGATGCCGGCGCGGGCGGCCACGTCGGTGATGGTCGGGCGGCCGGTGGAGCCCTGCGGCACGGAACCTCCTGGGCGGCTTGACACGGGAGCGGGTCGAACCGATTCTAGTCGATGTCTTTCAAACCGGTTTGAAAGCTGCTCACGCACCGAGGACGGTGCGCGTCACCGCTACCGGAAGGCTCCCCGTGTCCTCTCCCCGCACGCGACCGCTGGGTGTCGCCGTCATCGGCGCCGGCATGGCCGGCCGCGCCCACATCGCCGGCTACCGCGCCGCCACCACGCTGGCCGGCGGCGCCTACGGGGAGGGCCTGCCACCGGTCCGCCTCGTGGCCGTCGCCGACGCCCACGCCCCCTTCGCGCAGGCGGCCGCCGCACGGTACGGCTACGAGCGCGCCGAGACCAGCTGGCAGACGATCGCCGAGGCGGACGACGTCGACGCCGTCAGCGTCGTGGTCGCCAACCACCTGCACCGCGAGATCGTCGAGGGCCTGCTGGCCGCCGGCAAGCACGTCCTGTGCGAGAAGCCGTTGGCGCCGTCGGTCACCAACGCCGAGGCCATGGTCGCCGCCGCGGCCGAGCACCCCGACCTCGTCGCCGCCGTCGGGTTCACGTTCCGCCGTTCCCCGGCGATCAACGCCCTGCGCGAACAGGTCCTGAACGACCACCTCGGTGCGGTCCGCCACTTCAACGGGCACTACTGGTGCGACTACGCCGCCAACCCGAACGCGCCCATCAGCTGGCGGTACAAGGGCGGCCCGGGCTCGGGGGCGCTGGCCGACATCGGCAGCCACCTGGTCGACCTCGGTGAGTTCTTCTGCGGGCCGCTGGAGTCGGTGCGAGGCACCGTCTTCTCCCAGGTCACCACGCGCCGACCCAAGCCCGTGGGTGCGGTCGTCGGGCATGCCATGGCCGAGGTCGGCACCGAGTTCGAGGACGTCGAGAACGAGGACCTGGTTACCTTCACCGCCTCCTTCGCCGGCGGCGCCACAGGCACCTTCTCGGTGTCGCGCATCGCGCACGGGCTGCCCAACGGCCTCGGCTTCGAGATCTTCACCGAGAACGGCGCCGGGGCCTTCGACCTCAACCGCACGGGCGAGTTCACCATCGCCGACGCGACCGCGCCGAACGCCGTCAACGGGTACCGTCAGGTCCTCGTCGGCCCCGAGCACCCCTACGTCGCCGGCGGCCTGCCGATGGACTTCCCCAGCGTCGGGCACGGCCAGAGCGACTTCTTCACGTTCCAGTGCCGGGCGTTCCTCAACGAGATCGCCGGCGGGGTCGGCACCCCGATCGGCGACCTGCCCGTGGTGCCGCCGATGACCCACGGCCTGCACAACCTGCGCGTGCTCGAGGCGGTCACCAGGGCCGCCGACGGCACGGGCGAGACCGTCTCCGTCGACTGAGAGGAACCACCGGTGAAACTGGGCGTCTACAACGCGATCCTGCACGACCGCCCGCTGCCCGAGGCACTGAAGGTCATCGCCGACCTGGGCCTGACCGGCATCGAGCTGAACACCGGCGGGTTCCTCCCGCCCGTGCACATCCCCACCTTCGACGACATCCTCGTCAGCGACACCGCGCGCGACGACTTCCTCGGGGTCTTCGAGGGCACCGGCGTCTCGATCGCGGGGCTGAACTGCAACGGCAACCCGCTGCACCCGAACGAGATCATCGGCGGCAGGCACGCCGAGGACGTCCGCCGCTCCATCCGGCTGGCCCACCGCCTCGGAGAGCACCGCGTCGTCACGATGTCCGGACTGCCCGGCGCCGAACCCGGCGCCAGCCACCCGACCTGGGTGGTCAACGCGTGGAACTCGCGCGACCTCGACATCATCGAGCACCAGTGGTCGGTGGCGGTCCCCTTCTGGAAGGAGATCGACGCGCTGGCCCGCGATCACGACGTCAAGGTGGCCCTGGAGCTGCACCCGCAGAACGTCGTCTTCAACCCGGCGAACACGCGCGAGCTCGTCGAGCGCACCGGTGCGACCAACGTCGGCGTCGAGCTCGACGCCTCGCACCTGTTCTGGCAGCAGATGGACCCGGTGGCCGTCGTGCGCGACCTGGGGCCGTTGGTCTTCCACGCCGCCGCCAAGGACGTCCGCATCAACCCCGCGGCTGCGATCTACGGCGTGCTGGACAACCGGTTCCGCCGGCTCGACCCGTCGGAGGACCGCACGAACCTCGGTGGCGACGAGTGGGTCAACGAGTGGCCGAAGGAGTCCGCGTGGGACTTCGTCGCTCTCGGCAAGGGCCACGACACCGCGTTCTGGGCCGAGTTCCTCCGCGCCCTGCACGAGGTCGACCCCGACATGGTCTGCAACATCGAGCACGAGGACGTCTCGCTCGGCCGCGTCGAGGGCCTCGAGGTGGCGGCCGCCGTCCTGCTCGAGGCCGCGCGAACGGCGGGCGTTTGAGAGGAGCGGGGATGCTGGGGGCGGGGAGGCGCGAGAAGCTGTTCGCACGACGGTCGACGACGCCCGACGCTCCCCGGCACCGGGAGGTCCGACGCGGTCCACTCCTGGTCCCTGGACCGCACCCTGAAGCACCTGCCCCTGCTCGACCTCCCGCAGCAGCTGCGGATCCCCGGTCACCGCACGGTGCAGCTGTGCCACTTCCACCTGCCCCACCGCGACGCCGGCTACCTCGGCGGACTGGGCGCCGCCCTCGCCGAGGCCGGTGTCGAGCTGGACGCGCTCCTCGTCGACGACGGTGACCTGACCCACCCGGACGAAGGCCCCCGCCACGAGGCGTCGATCTCCAACCGGGTCGCCGACGCGGCCGACGTCACCGCGATCCTCGACCCCCTCGACGGGGCCGTCGGCCTGCTCGTGGCCCTGGGGAACTGGACCGGCCCGGGCAAGTACGCCGACCTCGCCGCCGTGACGCGGTTCGCCGAGACCTGCCACGCCAAGGTCCACCGGAACGGGCCCGACGTCGACGCGCAGGGCTACCGCCGCAACGTGTCCACCGTCCTGGAGCACGGGCACACCGGGCCGTTCTGCCTCGTCTGCGACGCGACCGACGACGAGTGGGCCGGCCTGGAGGTCCAGCGGGCGATCGTGCGCGAGCTCCCGGCGTGAGGCGGCCGGACGGCCCCGACAGTTCCCACCAGTTCGGACCGCGATCCTCCCGGCGATCCCGGCCCGACGTCGTCGTCCTGAACCGTGGCCGCCGCTGCGCCCGAGGGCCGGCCCGCCGGTGTCCTCGCTCAGAACCGGAAACGACCGACGAGGGCCTGCAGGTCCTGTGAGGCCTGGGCGACCTCCGCCGCAGTGGCGGCTGTCGTCTCGGCGCTGCGTGTCGTCTCCTGGGCCCCCGCGGCGATGCCGCTGATGTTCGCCGCGATCTCCTGCGACCCGCCCGAGACCTCCGTCACGTTCCGGACCATCTCACTGGTCGTGGCCGACTGCTCCTCCACCGCGGCGGCGATGGTGGCCTGCAACCCGTCGATCTGGGCGATGACGTCGGCGATCTGGGCGATGACCCCGGTCGCCGCCCCCGCGTCGGCCTGCGTGGCGTTCACCTTCGTGACGATCTCCTCGGTCGCCCGGGCGGTCTGCTGGGCCAGTTCCTTGACCTCCCCGGCCACGACGGCGAACCCCTTGCCGGCGTCGCCGGCGCGGGCGGCCTCGATGGTGGCGTTGAGGGCCAGCAGGTTCGTCTGCTCGGCGATGGAGGTGATGAGCTTGACGACGTCGCCGATCTCCCGGCTCGAGGCGCCCAGGCGGGTGATCGTGGCCTCGGCGTCCTGGGCGGCGGTCACCGCGGTGGCGGCGGTCTGGGAGGCCTGCGCGGTGGAGGTGGCGATCTCGCGGATGGCCGAGGTCATCTCGTCCCCGGCCGCCGCGACGGTCCCGATGTTCGCGCTGATCTCCTCGGTCGCCGCGGAGACGACGTGCGCCTGCGAGGCGGACTCGGCCGCACCGGCGGACAGGACGTCGGCCACGGAGGTCAGCTGGCGGGACGAAGAGGACAGGTCGCCGGCATGCCCGGACAACTGCTGCATGACCTGGGCCAGGGAGGAGATGGAGGCGTCGAGGGCTCGGGACAACGCCCCGAGCTCGTCTTTGCTCTCGTAGCCGACACGCTGATCCAGGCGCCCGTCGGCCAGCCCTTCGACCACGGCCACCGTCCGCGTCAGCGGGCGCACCACTGATCGGGTGATGAGGGTGAGCAGCGTCAGGGCGACCGCCAGACCGAGAACGGCGACGGACAGCAGCTCCACCACGGAGCGGCGGAACGCCGCCCGACCGTCCGACGCCGCCACCTGCGCTGCCTTCGACTCCGCCAGCTGCATGTCGTCCAGCGTGGTGTTGATGTCGGCGAAGGCCTTCAACGCGGGCGAGGCGCGGTAGGCAGCCACCCAAGCGGCGTTGTCCCCCTTGATCGCCTCCGGGTCCAGGTCCTCGACGCGGGCCTGGCGGTAGGTGGCGAGGTTTGCTCGGAAGCTGTCGCGCTGCACCTGCGTGCTGCTCGGAGACGAGGCGAGGTACTCCTCCCAGGCCGCGTCGACCTCGGCGTCGTGCCCAGCCCGGTTCTTGTCCCGCACCTCCGCGGTCTTCACCTCCGGCTCCTGGGTGATGAGCATGTCGGTGTTGTCCTTGGCCGAGGAGTTGAAGGAGGCCCGTACCCGGCCCAGCGCGACCGCTGACTGCACGTTGTGGTCGTACATCTCCTGCTGCCCGGCGGAGAGGTCGTGGGCGAGGTCGACCGACACGGCGGTCAGCCCCCCGGTCATCACCAGGACCAGCAACCCGACACCGGCCAGCTTGGAACCGACTGTCATGTCACGGATGAACCCCATCGCCCTGCTCCTGTCCGCCCTGCTTCGGTAGTGGCAGCGGTACTGCCGGCGGAACGTCGGAATCCGTCCAGCCGCCCGGTGACGACCGCACCGGACGGCTTCACCGCATCGGAGTGATCGCGTCGGTGCAGCCGCCAGAGGGAGTCGCACCCAGCTCATCGACCGGGCGTGGAAGAACATGAGCCTCGCGTCGTCCCCGGTTCCCGGCGTCCGGGGTCCGGGCGTCTCCACCCCCGCGGGGAGCGGCCACCCTTCCCCTGCACGAGGCCCCGGCGAGTCGCGCTCGCCGGGGATCGGAAGCGGGTCGGGTCAGTGGTGGTCCGCCGTCACCCAGGTCGCGGTGGCGTCAACGGTGGGCGAAGCGGCGGTGGATCGACGTCCCTGAGCTTGACCAGGACGCCCTCCCGTTCGGGGCTGGGGATCGCTCCACCACGTCGCGCAGTGCCGCGTCGACGGGCGCTGGAACGGCTCACCCTCACCCCGTCCAAGATCAACCGCGGCGGAGACGACCGGCGACCGCAGGCTGGTCACGACCGCGGCGGGGCACTCGTCGTCCGTCGCACCACCAGTGAGGCCGGAACCCGGTGCACCCGCCCGGTCCGCACACCTCCGTCGATCCGTTCGCTCAGCCACCGCGCGGCTTGCAGTCCGATGGCCATCGTCCCGTTGTCCACAGAGGTCAGCGACAGGTGCCGGATGGTGGCGAGGTAGGTGTTGTCGTACCCGACGATCGAGACGTCCTCGGGCACGCGCAGGTCCAGGTCGTGGGCCGCCGACAACGCCCCGATGGCGGCGAGGTCGTTGTACGCGACCACCGCCGTCGGTCGATCCGTCGCGGCCAGCGCACGGCGTGCCGCGGCGTACCCGCTCTCCTCGCTCATCCCGCCCGGGACCACCACGGGCGTCAGCCCAGCCCTGGACATCGCCCCCCGGTACCCCTGCTCGCGCAGCTCGCCCACGTGCCCGGGGCCGCGCAGGTGCGTCACCGAGGTGTGACCGAGCTCGATGCAGTGCTCCGTGGCCGCGGTGGCACCGTCGACGTCGTCGTTCACGACGACGTCCGAGCCCAGACCGGCGGGCTCGTAGGTGCCCGCCAGCACGATCGGCACGAGGGTCGCGGCACGGCGAAGCTCCTCGTCGTCCTCGGTGGTGCCGACCACCACGATGCCGTCGACCTGCTGCTGCAGGAGCTTGTCGACGGGAGAACCACCGACCCGGCGGGTCGTCGCGGAGTCGACGAGCACGGTCGAGAGGCCGACGGTCTCGAGGGTGGCCGTCAGGCCGGTGAGCAGATCGACGAACCAGGGGTTGCGCAGGTCGTTGAGGAGCACGCCGACGGCGTTCGAGCGCCGCGTCCCGAGCGCCTGCGCCACCCGGTTGGTGCGGTAGCCCAGCTCGTCGATGGCGCGGGACACCGCCGTCCGACGAGCCTCACTGACTCCCGGATCACCCCGCAGGACCAAGGAGACCAACGACTTCGACACCCCGGCCCTCGCCGCCACGTCACGGATGGTGGGCGTTCGGGCCGTCGACACGCCTCAAGCCTAGCGTTAGACTGGACCGGTCCATTTTGTCCATCGCCCTCCGACCAGGCCGCTGGACACCGCGTTCGACGCACAGGAGCACCGTGGCCCCCAAGATCTCGATGAACGTGACCACCACGTTCTTCGGCAACGTCGTCCAGGACGTCCGCCTGGCGAAGGAAGCCGGGTACACCGGCATCGAGCTGCAGAGCCCGAAGCTCTACCGCTACCTCGACGCCGGTTTCGACGTCCACACCCTGCCGGAACTGCTCGACGGCCTGGAGGTGACCGGCCTGGGCGCTGTGCTCGACATCGAGCGCCAGGGCACCGCACGCGATGAGTACCTGGCCGAGGTCGACCGCATGTGCGCCGTCGCAGCCGTCGTCGGTGCCCCCATCGTCCAGCTGTGCACCGGGCCGGTGGACTGGAACGTCGTCAAGGACTTCAGGGCCGGGCGCCTGGCCGCCGACGACGGTCGCTACCGGGCGACCCTGGGACTGGACGAGGCCGAAGCCGTCCGCGTCACCGGCGCCAACGTGCGCGAAGCCGCCGACATCGCCGCCGGGTACGGCCTGGACCTCTACCTCGAGCCCCTGGCCTGGGCGAGGTTGAACCGCTGCCGGCACACACTGGCCCTCATCGAAGAAGCCGGTCGGGACAACGTCGGCATCGCGCTCGACACCTGGCACTTCTGGACGACGGGCGACACGCTCGACGAGGTCCGGTCCCTGCCCGCTGAACTCATCAAGGCCGTCCACCTGTCCGACGGCTTCGACCTGGACCGCGAGCACGACGTCCCTGACCAGTCCCACCACCGCAACGTCGTCATCGGTGGTGGTTCGATCCCCCTGCAGCAGTGGGTCGACGCGGTCAAGGAGACCGGCTACGCCGGCTGGTGGGTGACGGAGATGTTCTCCGACCGGGCCAACGAACTCGACCCAGCCACGGTCGCACGCACCATGCGCGACCTGACCGCCATCCTCGTGAGCTGAGGAGCTCACAGTGCAACGCTTCGCCCTCATCGGCGCCGGCTTCATCGGCGCGGTCCACGCAGCATCTCTCGCAGCACATCCAGAGGTGGACTTCGTCGGCGTGCACGACGTCGACACCACCCGCGCAGGGACACTGGCCACCCGCTTCGGGGCACGCGTCCTGGACGGGGCGGAGGTCTTCGACGCCTCGCACCTGGACGCCGTCTTCATCGCGTCCTCGACCGACACCCACGCCCAGCACCTGCGGTCCGCAGCCGACGCCGGGCTCGCCGTCCTGTGCGAGAAACCGATCGCAGCGGATCTCGCCGAGGCCGTCGCCGTCAGCGAGCACGTCCGAGCCAGCGGCGTCCCCGCGATGCTCGACTTCAACCGCCGCTTCGACCGCGACCACGCTGAACTGCAGCGCGTCGTGGCCTCGGGCGGTGTCGGCGACGTCGAGCTCATGCAGCTCACCTCACGCGGCCCGAGCCTGCCGCCCTCGGAGTACCTGCGGTCCTCGGGCGGTCAGCTCCGGGACCAGACGGTGCACTTCTTCGACCTGGTCCGGTGGATCAGCGGTCAGGACCCCGTGTCGGTCTTCGCCACGGGCTCGGCGCTGGTGGACCCGTCCATCCGTGAGTTCGGTGACGTCGACACCTCGGTGACGACCCTGACCCTGCCGAGCGGTGCGCTCGTGCAGATCGACAGCGTCCGCCGCACCGGCTACGGGTACGACGAACGCATCGAGGTCATGGGTGCGACCGGTCTGGTCGAATCCGGTCGCAACCGCCGAGGGAACCTTACCCGGTACAGCGCCGGGCACGTCGTTCTGGACGGCCTGCACGACGGCTGGTTCGAGCGCGTGCAGCCCACCTACGCCGCCACCCTCGCCGCGTTCGTCGCCGCCCTCGAAGCCGGTGTGGAGCCACCCGTCTCCCTCGACGACGGCATCCGCGCCCAGGCGATCGCCGAAGCGGCCAGCCGCTCACTCACCTCCGCGCGCACCGAAGCCATCGACTACCCCTGAGCCGTCGACCGGACCGGGCGGACCCGCTCGAGGTGTCGCGCACCTGCACCGACCCGGACGCCGAGGTCGAGACGTCGAGAACGTGCACCTCCGACGCTCGAGCGCGAACACTTCGTCGTCGTGGACGCGACGTGCTGCGAGGCCCGCAGCGGCGGTCGTGACGTCCCTCGTCGACGACGGGGTGGGCCACCTCTCCGGTGCTCCTGCGGTGACGACGACGGCGGTGCGCTGGAGCACGAAGACCTCCGAGTGGGCGGCGTGGTCCCTCGACGGTTCCACACCCACTCGGAGGTCTTCAGCGTCACGGACCGGCGGTCACCGGCGTGTGACGAACACGAGTGCTCAGCGCACCTAGCGGTTGCCGGCCTTCGCGTACGTGGCGATGGCGTCGATGTTCGAGGAGTCGATGAACGCCGGACCGGTCAGGGTGGGCTGCCCACCACCGATGGTGTTGCCGTTGTTCAGGTACAGCCACAGCGAGTCGATCGCCAGGTACCCCTGCAGGTAGGGCTGCTGGTCGACGGACCACTCGACCTTCCCGTTCTTGATGGCATCCACGAGCTCGGCGTTGGTGTCGAACGTGGCGAGCTTGGCCGAGCTGCCGGCTTCGGTGATCGACTGCGTCGCGATGAGCGCGATCGGGGCACCCAGGGTGATGACGTGGTCGATCGAGGGGTCCTGCTGCAGCTTGGCGGTGATGGTCGACTGCACCGACGGCGCGTCGGTGCCGTTGACGTAGATCGTCTCGACGGAGCCGCTGCCACCGACGCCGGAGGTGACGGCCTTGCACCGCTCCTCCAGAGCGCTCTGCCCCTGGGTCTGGATCACGCAGAGGACCTTCTTGGCCCCCTCCGACACCAGCCGCTGACCAGCCGCGGTCCCCGCGACGGTCTCGTCCTGCCCGAAGTACCCGATGAGACCCAGGTCCTTCCACTCGTTCTTGCCGGTGTTGAACCCGACCACCGGGATCCCGGCGGCCTCGGCGTTCTTGATCGCCGGGGCCAGGGCCGCAGCGTTCGGCATGGCGACGGCGATGGCGTCGACCTTGGCGTCGACCGCGTTCTGGACCAGCGTCGCCTGCTGGGTGGCGTTGTCGTTGTTCGAGTACTGGTACTCGATGTTGTCCTTCGCGGCCGCCGCGTCAGCGCCCTTGCGGACGATGTCGAAGAAGGTGTCACCCGCCGATCCGTGGGTGATCATCGCGACCTTGAACCTCGGGGTGTCCGCGACCGCGCCGCCGGAGTCACCGCCGTTGTCGTCCGCCGCGCCCCCGGAGCTGCTGCACGCCGCGAGCCCGAGCGCCGCCACCGCCAGCATCGCCGCGGTACGGAAACCTGCACGAGACTTCTTCATGTGTGTTCCCATCCTCATCGACAGGTGCCGTCCGCACCGTGCGGATCGGCTGTCAGTCCGGCCGGTTGGTGTTGCTCACCTGCGCCGACGGCCGGGCCGGGCGGTGCATCCAGGGCCTGCGGTGGCCGGCTGAGCGGCCACCGCAGGGGTTCCCCGCAGGGGGAGGATCAGGGGCGGGCGCCGAGGTCGACCTCGACGCGCTGCCCCGTCTTCAACGACTCCACGCCGGCCGCGCAGACGGCGGCGGCGGCGTAGCCGTCCCACACGCCCGGGCCGTCGACGTTGGTGCCGGCGCGGACCGCGTCGATCCAGCGCTGGAACTCCAGGTCGTAGGCCGCGCCGAAGCGCTCCTTGAAGTCCTTCGTGATGGACCCGCCCCAGCCGGCCGCCGACTGGGTCACGATGCCCTCGTGCAGGCCGATGCGGGCCTGGCCCTTCTCGGCGACGAGCTCGGTGCGGACCTCGTACCCGAAGGTCGTGTTCACGAAGATCTCGACGTCGACGAGGACGCCGCTCTCGGTCTCCATGATGACGAACTGCGGGTCGAGCAGGCCCTCCGGTGCCGCGGTCGTCGACCGCGGGGCGATGACGCGGACGGCGACGATCTCCTCGCCGGTCAGGAAGCGGACGGAGTCCACCTCGTGCACGACCGAGTCGAGCATGAGCTGCTCGGAGGAGAAGTTCGGCGGCGTGGTCGCGTTGCGGTGCGCGCAGTGCAGGAACAGCGGGGCACCGTACTCACCGGACTCGATGAGCGAGCGGAGCTGCTGGTAACCGGTGTCGAAGCGGCGCATGAAACCGACCTGCACGAGCGGGCGGCCGAGCTCGGCCTCCTTCTCGACGATCCTGCGCGAGGTCTCCGGCGACGTCGTCAGCGGCTTCTCGCACAGCACGGGCTTGCCCGCCTCCAGGGCCAGCAGGACCAGCTCCTCGTGGGTGAAGCCGGGGGTCGCGATGACCAGGGCGTCGACCTCGGGGTCGGCGATCGCGGCCTTGGGGTCGTGGATCGCACGGACCCCGAACTCCGCGGCCACCGCGTCGGTGCGCGCCACGTCGACGTCGCTGACGGCGACGAGCTCGGCCCCCACCGTGAGCGTCGCCAGCCGGCGGGCGTGGTCCTGACCCATCATGCCGACACCGAGGACGGCGACCCGGACCTGGCGGTCCCGGTCGTAGCCCTCCCGGGCGGTGTCCGGGCTCGGGGTGGGGTTGCTGCTCGTGCTCATGGCGGGTCGGGCTCCAGTTCTCAGTTCGCGTCGGTCGCTGCCGTGACGGCGGACAGCTCGTGGCTGAGGGCCTCGAGCTCCGCGCCGCCGGCCATCTCGTTGGTGAGACGGTCGAGGGTGATGTCAGCGCGGGAGGAGTCCAGGGAGACGTTCCCGCGGTTGAGGATCACGAAGTGGTTGCCCACGAGGTAGGCGTGGTGCGGGTTGTGGGTGATGAAGATGACGCCGAGCCCCGCGTCGCGGGCCTTGGCGACGTACTTCAGGACCACGCCCGACTGCTTGACCCCGAGGGCGGCCGTCGGCTCGTCGAGGATCAGCACCTTCGCCCCGAAGTAGATGGCCCGGGCGATCGCGATGCACTGGCGCTGCCCCCCGGACAGCGCCCCCACCGGGCGGTCCAGGTCCGGCACGGAGATCCCCATCTTGGTGAGCTCCTCACCGGTGATCTGCATCATCCGCTTCACGTCGAGGTGGGCGAAGGGACCCCACCCCTTGCGGATCTCCTGGCCCAGGAAGAAGTTGCGCCAGATCGACATCAGCGGGACCAGCGCGAGGTCCTGGTAGACGGTGGCGATGCCCCGGTCCAGCGACTCGCGGGGGGAGGAGAACGTCACCTCCTCGCCGTTGACCGTCACGGTACCGTCGCTGTGGGCGTGCAGCCCGGCGATGATCTTGATGAGGGTCGACTTGCCGGCGCCGTTGTCGCCGAGCACGCAGGTGATCTCCCCCTGCTTCACCGACAGGGACACCCCGCGCAGCGCGTGCACGTTGCCGTAGCGCTTGCCGACGTCCTTCAGCGACAGGATCTCGGTGTTCGGGGAGAGCGTGGACGCGTTCGGGGTCATCGCTTGGCCGCCTGGTTCTTCACGACGAGGTTGACGATGGTCGCGATGACGAGCATCGCGCCGAGGAAGAGCCGGTTCCAGTCGGCGTTCCAGCCGGCGTACACGATGCCGTTGGTGACGACCCCGTAGATCAGCGCGCCGATCGCCGCGCCGATCGCCGACCCGTACCCGCCGGTCATCAGGCACCCGCCCACGACCGCGGCGATGATGTAGAAGAGCTCGTTGCCGACGCCGTTGCCGGACTGGGCGTTGGAGAACGCGAAGAGGTTGTGCATCCCGAGCAGCCACGCGGTGAAGCCCACCGCCATGAACAGCCCGATCTTCGTGGCCTTGACCGGGACCCCGACCGCACGGGCCGCCGCCGGGTCGCCCCCGGCCGCGAAGATCCAGTTGCCGATCCTCGTCCTCAGCAAGATCCACGTCGCGACGACCACCAGCACCAGCCAGAAGATGATCGGGACGCGCAACCCGTTGCCCACCGGCAACGAGTAGTTGAAGAAGGCCTTGGCCGAAGCGAAGCCGTCCATGTCGGTGATCGTCGGCGAGGACACCCCGCCGGTGACCACCTTGGTGACGCCCAGGTTCAGACCCGTCAACATGAAGAAGGACCCGAGCGTGATGATGAACGACGGTAGACCCGTCCGCACCAGCAGCCACCCGTTGAAGAGCCCGACCGCCAACGCCAGCACCAGTGCGGCGAGCACGCCCACCCACACGTTGAGGTGGAGCTGGTAGGCCACCATCGACGCCGTCAGCGACGCGGTGGTGACCGCCACACCCGCCGACAGGTCGAACTCGCCGCCGATCATCAGCAGGGCCACCGACACCGCCATGATGCCGATGGTCGACGACGAGTACAAGACCGTGAAGAGCGAGGCCCCCGACCGCAGGGTCGGCGCCACCACCAGGAACAGCACGAGCAGCGCGATCGCCCCGATGAGCGATCCGATCTCGGGGCGTGAGACGAGCATCGCCAACGGTGAGCGACGCTGGACGCGGTCGTCGGCCGAGGTGGCCTTGCCTCCCGCGTGAGTCGTCGGGGCCGGGGTCGGGGCCGCAGCCCCGCCCGCGTCCGTGCGAATCTCCATCGATCCGTCCTCTCGTGAGGGTGCCGAGCCGAACCGGCGATCTAGCGGCAGGAGTTGAGGTAGGTGCGGGTGCGCGTAGCGATGGGCAGCGGCTTGTCGAACGCGATCGGGTACAGGTCCTGCTCGACGATCGCGAAGATGTCGCGCCCCAGGCCCTCCAGCGCCTCCAGGATCGGCGGCATGGCCGGGATGCCCTGGGGGGGCTCCACCATCGCACCGAGCTTGACGGCCTCACCGAAGGGCAGGTCCTGCTCCTTGACCTTGGCCACGATCGCCGGGTCGACCTGCTTGAGGTGGACGTAGGCGATGCGGTCCGGGAAGTCGCGGATGAGCGCGAGGTTGTCGCCACCGGAGTACGAGACGTGGCCGGTGTCCAGGCACAGCTTGACGGGGTCGCCGTCGGTCATCTCCAGGAAACGCTCGACCTGGGCCTGCGTGTCGATGTGGGTGTCCGCGTGGGAGTGGACCGCGACCTGCAGGCCGTAGCCGTTCTTGACGTCCCGACCCAGGCGGTTCATGCCCTCGGCCAGGCGCGACCACGACGCGTCGTCCAGCTCGCGGGGTTCGATCTGCTCGCCGGTCTTGTCGCTGCGCCACTGGCCGGGGATGACGACCAGGTGGGTGCCACCCATGGCCTGGGTGAGCTTGGCGACCTGCTCGACCTGCGCCCAGGCCTCGTCGTAGTGGTCGGGGCGGTGCAGCGCGGCGAAGATCGTGCCGGCGGACACCTTGAGACGACGCTTCTCGAGCTCCTCGGAAAGTTCCGTGGGGTCGGTCGGCAGGTAGCCGTAGGGACCGAGCTCGATCCACTCGTACCCGGCGTCGACGACCTCGTCGAGGAAGCGGGATGCGGGGGTCTGCAGCTCGTCGTCGGCGAACCAGACGCCCCAGGAGTCGGGGGCGGTGCCGATGGTGATGGAGCGGCCCATGGGGAACTTCCTCCACGTCCTCGTGTGTGTCCTCGGGAGAGTCTCGTGCGTCGCCGACCCGTGCGGGGTGGGCGCCTGGGAGAACAGTGGCGCAGCCGGGCAGGACGTGTCAAGACTTTGTCGTTACATTCTTACCTCGTGACCCGTCTGGCTCCGACGCGCCACAACCTCCCCGGCCGGCGGGCTCCGGGGAGGTCGTGGGGGTGGGCCGTCAGAGGAGCGGGCGCTGCCGGGCCTTGCGCTCCTCGTACCAGGCACGGGCGGTGCGGGTGGACTCCAGGTGCGAGACCTCCGAGACCGGCACGTCCCACCAGCCGCCGCCGTCGGGTGCCGCGGAGTACAGGTCGGTCTCGACGTGCACGACGGTCGACTCGCTCGACGCCTTGGCCTCCTGCAGCGCCTCCACGAGTTCCTTGCGGGTGTCCACACGGACGGTGCGCACACCCAGGCTCTCGGCGTTCGCCGCGAGGTCGACGGGCAGCTTGTCGCCCTCCAGCCGCCCCTCGGGCGTGCGCCGGCGGTACTTCGTCCCGTACCGCTGGGACCCGTGCTGCTCCGACAGGGCCCCGATGGAGGCGAACCCGTGGTTCTGCAGCAGCACCACGATGACCTTGACCCCCTCCTGCACGGCAGTGACGAGTTCCGTCGGCATCATGAGGTACGAGCCGTCCCCGACCGTGATGAACACGTCTCGGTCCGGTGCCGCCATGGCCACGCCGATGCCGCCGGGGATCTCGTACCCCATGCAGGAGTACCCGTACTCCACGTGGTACTGCTTCGGGTCGCGGCTGCGCCACATGCAGTGCAGGTCCCCGGGCAGCGAGCCCGCGGCGCAGACCACGACGTCGCGGTCCTCGGCCACCTCGTCGACGGCTCCGATGACCTCGGCCTGGGCCAGCAGGCCCGTGCGCTCCCCGATGCCGGAGTGGAAGAACGACTCCACGACCTCGTCCCACTCGCGGTTCAGGCGGGCGGCCCGCTCGCGGTGGGCGTCGGACGTCGTGAAGCCCGCCAGCTCCGCGGTGAGCGCCTCCAGCGCGACCTTCGCGTCCGCCTGCACCGCGACCCCGGCGTGCTTGACGGCGTCGATGGCGGCGACGTTGACGTTGACGAACTTCACGTCCGGGTTCTGGAACGCCGTGCGCGAGGACGTGGTGAAGTCGGAGTACCGCGTCCCGACGCCGATGACGACGTCGGCCCCGGCGGCGATCTCGTTGGCCGCCGTCGTCCCGGTGGAACCAACGGCGCCGAGGGACAGCGGGTGGTCGTAGCGGATCGCACCCTTGCCGGCCTGGGACTGCCCGACGGGGATACCGGTCGCCTCGACGAACGTCTTGAGCGCCTCGGTCGCCTGGGAGTACACAACCCCGCCCCCGGCGACGAGCAGGGGGGCCTTGGCCGTCCGGATGAGGGCGGCGGCCTCCTCGATCGCGACCTGCTCGGGCACAGGCCGGGCGATGCGCCAGGTCCGCTCCCGGAACAGCTCGACGGGGAAGTCCCACGCCTCGGCCTGCAGGTCCTCGGGCAGGCAGATCGTCGCAGCGCCCGTCTCGGCCGGGTCGGTCAGAACCCGCATCGCACCCAGCAGCGCCGACGAGAGCTGCTCGGGCCGCCAGACGCGGTCGAAGAACTTCGACAGCGGCCGGAACGCGTCGTTGACCGACACGTCGTAGCCGTAGGGCTGCTCCAGCTCCTGCAGCACGGGCGAGGCCACGCGCGTGGCGAAGACGTCGCTCGGCAGCAGCAGCACGGGGATGCGGTTGATCGTCGCCAGCGCCGCACCCGTCAGCATGTTCGTGGAACCCGGACCCACCGACGCCGTCACGGCGAGGGTCTGCAGACGGTCCTGCTGGCGGGCGTACCCGACGGCTGCGTGGACCATCGCCTGCTCGTTGCGCCCCGTCATGTAGGGCACCCGCGCGGGAGGCATCCAGCCATCGCCCAGGGCACCCTCCTCGGCTTCGAGCAGGGCCTGGCCGACCCCGGCCACGTTGCCGTGACCGAAGATGCCGAACACCCCGCCGAAGAACGGGCGGCGGACGCCATCGCGCTCGGAGAACTGGGCCTGGAGGAAGCGGACGACGGCCTGGGAGACCGTCAGCCGGACGGTCTGCACGGCCGGGTTCGGGGGGACTGCACTCATCGGGTTCTCTCAGTTCTCGGCGGTGTCCGGGTCGATCGCTTCGGGGCGGATCACGTGGGGACGGATCACTTGGGGGCGGAGTAGAACGGGAGGCGCTCGTCGACGCGCTGCCCGTCCCAGGTCGACCGAACCCAACCGTGGGCGGGGTCGTCACAGATCTTCCAGGCCCGCTCGTCCGCGGGCCCGGCCATGACGTTCAGGTAGTACATGTCGTACGCGGGCGAGGCGATCGATGGCCCGTGCCAGCCGTGCGGGAGCAGCACGACGTCTCCGCCGTGCACCTCCTCCAGGACCTCCAGCGGCCGCTCATCGTCACCGTACGCCTGCTGCAGCCCCAGCCCGCCGGGGGTCGTGGGAACCCCCTCGGGGGCCAGCGCCCGGAACTCGTAGTAGTAGATCTCCTCCAGCTCGCTCTCCACGTCGCTGGAGCGGTCGTGCCGGTGCGGCGGGTAGGACGACCAGTTCCCACCGGGAGTCAGCACCTCGCAGGCGATGAGCTTGTCGGTCTCGAACGCCGCGGGGGTGGCGAAGTTGTTGACCTGCCGGCTGGCCTGACCGGCGCCCCGCAGTTCCACGGGGACGCCGGTGGCCGGGCCGTAGCGGTGAGGCAGGCGGCGCGCCGCCCGTGCGCCCGGGAACGAGAACACGCCGCCTGCGGCACTGTGGACCGTCAGCTCGCTGTCACGGCCGACGTAGGCGAAGTCGGTGACGCCGTCGAAGACACCCGTCCGCCCGGTGAGCTCGAACTCCTCGTCGTCAGCACGCACGGTGCACGACCCCGACAGGGGCAGGACGAGGACCTCGTCCTGCCCCGTCGCGAACGAGATCGAGCCACCGGGCTCGAGCGTCACGACGCGCAGACTGGAGTACCCCCAGCCCGCGGACTCCGGAGTGACGACGAGGTCGAAACCGTCGGCCGCCGAGGAACCTGCGGGGAGGTACAGGCCCAGATCGCTCACGCCGGCCCTCACCGCACCAGCGAGACGGCGGTCTTGACGGCCGCCTCGACGTCGCCGTCCGGCGGGTACAGCAACGTCCGGCCGACCGTGAGACCGCGCACCGACGGCAGGGCCAACGCCTTGCGCCACGTCGCGAACGTTTCCTCCGGGGAGGTCGTCGGGTCCCCGCCCAGCAGCAGCGTCGGGAACGTCGTGGACTCCATGACGCGTTCCATGTCGTCCACCACGGGGATCTTCAGCCACGTGTACGCGGTCGTGCGGCCGAGGGCCTGCGCGACGTTGATGGACTTCACAACGCCCTCGGCGGTCAGGTCGTGCACGACCTTGCCGCCCTGGTTGCTGGACCAGAACGGCTCGATGAGCGCGACGAGCTTGCGGGCGGCCAGTTCGCTGATCGCGTCGGCCGAGGCCGTCAGCGTGGGCAGCGTGCCGGCGTCGTCGAGGGCGATGCGGGTGAGGAACTTCCCGCCGTCGAGGTTCATGTCCTCGATCGCCTGCGCGTCGTAGCCGGTGAACCGGTCGTCGAGCTCGAAGCTGGCGCCCTGCAGGCCGCCGCGGTTCATCGACCCGAAGACGACCTTGCCCTCCAGGGCCCCGAGGAGCGTGAGGTCCTCGATGATGTCGGCCGAGCCGAGCAGCCCGTCGACACCGGGGACGGCGAGCGCCACCCGGAGCCGTTCGAGCAGCTCGGTGCGGTCGGCCATCGCCATCGGGTTCGACCCGACGCCGTTGGCGCCGCGGGCGGGGTGGTCGGCGGCGACGACCATGAGCCGGCCGTCGCCCTCGAGCAGCGGGCGCCGGCGGCGGGCGCGGGACAGCTCGGCGATCCGTTCGGGCTGGCGGGCCCGGATCTCGGCGACCTCCGCCAGGTCCTTGGCGAACTGGGGCTCAGGCACGGGACGCGACCTCCTCGAGCAGGGCTTCGACCTCGGCGGTGGTCGGCATGGCGGTGGAGCACTCGCGGCGGGTGGCCACGATGGCGCCGGCGGCGTTGGCGAAGCGCAGGATCCGCTCGAGCTCCCAGCCCGAGAGCAGGCCGTGCACGAGGGCCCCGCCGAAGCCGTCCCCGGCGCCGAGGCCGTTGATGACGGACACCGGCGTCGGCGGCACCTCGACGAACTCGGTCGGGCCGCCGTCGGCGCGGGTCGCGCCCAGGACGCCCTTCGGTCCCTGCTTGACGATCGCGATCTCGACGCCGGCGTCCAGCAGCGCCTCGGCGGCGCGGCGGGGTTCGGTCTCGCCGACGGCGACCTCGCACTCCTCCTTGTTGCCGACGGCGACCGTCACGTGCGGCAGGGCCTTGCGGACCTGCTCGGTCGCCAGCTCCGGGGACTCCCAGAACATGGGCCGGTAATCGAGGTCCAGCACCGTGAAGGACTTCCGGGCCCTGGCCTCCCAGGCCGCGAAGTGCGCCCCGCGGCTGGGTTCCTCGGACAGGCCGGTCACGGTCGCCCAGAACACCCCGGCCGCGCGGATCGCGTCGAGGTCGAGCTCGTCGGCGCGGATCTGCAGGTCCGGCGCCGTGGGCAGCCGGTAGAACAGGAGCGGGAAGTGGTCCGGCGGGTACATCTCGCAGAAGGCCAGCGGCGTGTTGAGACCGTCGACCCCGGAGACGAACGCGTCCGAGACGCCGAACTCCGCGAGCGCCTTGTGGATGAACGTGCCGAAGGCGTCGTTGCCGGTGCGGGTGACGACGGCGGCGGACCGGCCGTGCCGGGCGGCGGCCACCGCGACGTTGGTCGCGCTGCCGCCCAGGTACTTCCCGAAGGTCTCGACGTCCTCGAGCCCCACGCCGTCCTGCAGCGGGTACAAGTCGACGCCGACCCTGCCCATGGTCACCACGTCCAGCGCGGCTGTGCTGCTCACGCGAGGTCCTCCCCAGTCAGGTGGTCTGCTCAGCTGATCCGGGCCGCAGCGGCGCGGAGGCTGGTACGAGCGTGCTCCGTGACGGGCGACCCTGTCAAGCTTTGTCAGGACAAATGTACCTCCTGACGTATGACCCTCACCCCGGCTACGATGACCACTCGGCGGAGCAGCGACGTGGCCGGCCCGCCCCCGGACCCCAGGAGCAGCCGTGAACGACCTGTTCGTCGACCTCGACCGGTCGAGCCCCGTCCCCCTGTACTTCCAGGTGGCCCGGCAGATCGAGCAGGCGATTGAGCACGGCGAGCTGACGCCGGGCTCCCGCCTCGACAACGAGATCCACCTCGCCGACCAGCTCGGGCTGTCCCGGCCGACCATGCGCCGCGCGATCCAGCAGCTCGTCGACAAGGGCCTGCTCGTGCGCAAGCGCGGCGTGGGGACGCAGGTCGTCCACGGCCAGGTGACGCGCCCGGTGGAGCTGACGAGCCTGCACGACGACCTCGTGCAGTCCGGGCAGCTGCCCGCCACGCAGGTGCTGCTGCACGAGATCGACGAGGCCGCCGACGACGTCGCCGGGAGCCTCGCGATCAGCCCCGGCACGCCCGTCCTGCACCTGCGCCGCCTGCGGATGTCCGGCGGCGAACCGCTGGCCCTGCTGGAGAACTGGCTGCCGGCCCCCTACACGGACCTGTCCGCGCAGGCGCTCACCGAGCGCGGCATGTACCAGCTGCTGCGCAGCCGGGGCGTGGGGATGCGGGTGGCCCGCCAGCGCATCGGCGCCCGCCGGGGCAGCGGCGAGGAGTGCACGCTGCTCGACGAGCGCCGCGGCGCGCCCCTGCTGACGATGGAGCGGACGACGCACGACGACTCCGGCCGCGTCGTGGAGTACGGCCGCCACGTGTACCGGGCCAGCCGGTACGCCTTCGAGGTCACGCTCGTCGACCGCTGACCCGGCTGACCCCGCACGGAGAGCGGGGTCAGCCGGGGTCAGTCGGGGTCACGCGAAGTCGCGGATCTCCTTGTCGAAGATGCGGCCCGAGGTGACCGCCTCCTCCAGCTCCTCCAGCGTCCGGCCGCGGGTCTCGGGCACCTGCGTCTTCACGAACACCAGGGCCAGCAGGTTGACGCCGGCGAACCCGAAGAAGCACCCGGTGATGCCGATGGCGCTCACCAGCGTCGGGAAGTACAGGCCGAGGAAGGCGTTCGCCAGCCACAGCACGAACACCGACGTGCCCATCCCGAAGGCGCGCATCCTCAGCGGGAAGATCTCCGACAGCGTCACCCAGACGGCGACGTTGAGGAACGTCTGCATGGAGCCCACGAACGCGACGACGAGGGTCAGGATGACCCACGGCCGCAACGGGTTCCCGACGGGAAGCACGAGCGAGCCGATGCCGATGAGCAGGTGGCAGACCGTCGTGAGGCTGAACCCGATGATGAACGTCTTGCGCCGGCTGAGGCTGTCCATCATCCGCAGGGCGATGAACGCCCCGACCACCGCGATGACGCCGGGAGCGATGTTGACGATGAGCGCCATGCTCTGGTCGAACCCGGCCTCGCGGAGGATGGACTGACCGTAGTACATGATCGAGTTGATCCCCGTGAGCTGCTGCGCCACGCCCAGCCCGATGCCCACGAGCAGGATCCGCCGCAGCCACCGGTTCGACAGGACGCTGCGCCAGTCGAGGTCCTGGCGCTTGGACTCGGCGTGCGTCAGGCCGGCGATCTGCCGGGCCTCGATCTCGGCGCGGCCCTCGGGCCGGACCTGGCCCAGGACCGCAACGGCCTCGTCGAAGTGGCCGTGGTCGATGAGCCAGCGCGGCGACTCGGGCACGCGCAGCATGCCGACGAACAGCGCCACCGCGGGCAGCGTCACGACGGCCAGCATGATCCGCCAGACGCCGCCGTACTCGCCCCAGACGTTCCCGACGATCGCGTTGACGACGAACGCCGCGAGCTGGCCGACGACGATCATCATCTCGTTGCGACCCGAGAGCGATCCGCGGATCTCGTACGGGGCCAGTTCGGCCAGGAACACCGGGACGACCGTCGAAGCCGCCCCCACCGCGAGGCCGAGGAGGACGCGACCGACGACCATGACCTCGAAGGCCGGCGCGAAGACGCAGACGAGGGCCCCCAAGAAGAAGAAGCCCGACATGAGCAGGATGGTCTTGCGCCGGCCCCAGGCGTCGGAGAGGCGGCCACCGCTGATGGCGCCGACGGCCGCCCCGAAGAGCAGCGAGCTGGTGACGACGCCCTCGGTGAGGTCCGTGAGGCCGAGCTCGGCCTTCATGGGTTCCAGCGCGCCGTTGATGACGCTGGTGTCGTAGCCGAACAGCAGGCCGCCGAAGGTGGCGACGAGGGCGACGACCCCGAGGCGGGACCGGTAGGGGCCGGGGGTCAGCGGCGGCAGGGCGTCGCGCAGACCGGCACCGGGCGAGCCTGGGTGACCGTGGGAGGTGGACAAGAGAACTCCTTCGTCCGTCCGGGACCACCGCCCGCCCGGGCGGCGGTGACACCCGGGACCGTAGGGTGGCGTGGTAAGCATGTCAAGACAAAGGTGCCGGGGTCGGACCGGCACGCGGACCCGCGCGGCGGCACACCTCCCGGAACCGCAGGGTC
The DNA here is from genome assembly GCF_041276425.1 of Kineococcus halophytocola. NCBI lineage: Bacteria > Bacillati > Actinomycetota > Actinomycetes > Kineosporiales > Kineosporiaceae > Kineococcus > Kineococcus halophytocola. The sequence continues at coordinate 176,451 of NZ_JBGFTU010000006.1, forward strand.
CGGACCCCTACGTTCGCAGGGTGGACGCGACTGCGCAGGACCGAGACCGCCCCGGTGACGGACCGGACGGGGCCCGGGCGGTACCGCGGGGGGTCCGGGTCGTCGTCCCGGTCCTGGCCCTCACCGCCCTGGGGGCGGCGCTCACCGCGGCGGCCGCGGTGGTGCTCGTGCTCTCCGGCGGCGTCGACGAGCAGTACTTCGCCTCGTACACCTCCGACGGGGCGGGCAACGAGACGTCCTTCGTCGACCCCGGTGTGGACCTCGCCTACCGGTGGGAGGCGTTGCGGTACATCGTCCCGGCCGACCAGCGACTGCTGGGCCCGGTCCTGCTGGTGGCCGTCCTCGCCGCCCTGCACGTCGCGGGCCACCGGTTCCTCGGCGCGGGCCGGCCCACGGTCCCCCGCGGCGCCCGGGTCGTGGCGGTCGCCGCCGCGGTGGTCTCCACCCTCCTCGTGGTCGCCACGGTGGGGGTCCCGGCGGTCCTGCGGCACAGCGGCGGTTCGGACGTGGTCTTCCCCGACCGGGTGCCGGCCCTCGTCGACGTGGCGGCCCCGGTCGCGTTGAGCGCGGTGCAGGTCCTCCTCGCGGTGGCCTCGGCCGTCCTGCTGCTCGGACGCCCCCTGGCGGGACCGGGCCACGACGAGCCGGACGACGAGCCGGACGAGGGGGTGGACGCCGCCGGCGGGGGCGGCACCGTCCCGGCAGTCGGGACGGCTGCCCGGGCCCCCGAACCCGCCCCCGAGCCCGCCCCCGCCGAGCCCCCACCGGTACCGCGCCTGGCCGAGGAGGACCGGGCCCTGTACCGGCGGCCCACCCCGTGAGGCGCTCGGCGTGGGCGGTGCGGATCGCCCTCCTGGTGGTGCTGGTGCCGCTGCTCGCCTCGGTCGTCGTGACGGCCGGGATCGTCAGCGCGGACGACGTGGTGCGTTCCACCGGTGACCTGCCGGCGACGACGCCGCTGCTGTGGAGGGACCGGTGGCAGGCCGTCCTCCTGTTCGGCCCGCAGTTCAGCGATCCGAGCCTGCCGTCGCTGACGGCCCTCGGCTGCCTGGCGCTGGCCCTGGTCACGTCCGGACCCCGGGTCGCGCCCCCGGTCCGCGAGCTGCGGGCCGCGCTGCCACCGGTGGCCGTCGCCGGGGCGACCTGGGCCGCGGCCACCGTCGCGGTCACCGTCTGGTTCCAGCTCAGCGCGAGCCGGGCCGACGAGGACCCCGCGAGCGGTTTCCGGCTCGTGGGTCAGCCGTCGCTGGGGTGGCCCGGCGGGCTGCTCGGCGTCTCCGAGACCGTCCTGTGCGTCGGGGTCGCCGTGGCCGTCACCCTCTGGTGCCGCCGGGCCCGCTCGTCCGAGCGGGACGCGCGCACGGGGGTGCGAGCCGGCTGACCCCGTCCGCGGGCGGTCGGCCGCGGGGCACCCGACGGCGCCGCCGGCTCACGACGGCACCTCCGGCGCCGCGGCCACCGCAGCCACCGCGGCCCGGACGAGGGCGGGGTCCACGACGTGACGGGCCCCGAACCCGGTGTCGGGCACCGCGAGCCGGCGGGCCGAGAGGTGCACGCCGTTCACCCCGGTCCGCGCCAGGAACTCCGGGACCCGGCCGGGTCGCACTCCCCCGCCGGCGGTGATGGTGAGCCGGCCGCCCGCCGCCGCGACGGTGCGGGCGAGGCGGGCGGTCCCGTCGTGCGCGCACGCGGCCCCACCGGAGCTGAGGACCCCGTCCACGCCCGCCGCGACGAGCGTCTCCACGTTCCCCTCGACGTCCGGGTGCACGTCGACACCCCGGTGCGCGGTGAGCTGCGCGGAGCCGGCGACCTCGCGCAGCGCCCGCAGCGCGAGGTCGTCGAAACGCCCGTCGGGTCGCAACGGCCCGGCGACGAGACCGGCCGCCCCGGCCTCCAGGGCGCACCGCGCGTCCCGCAGGACCGCGGCCAGGTCGTCCTCGTCGTGGACGAAGTCCCCCGGCCGGGGCCGCAGCAGGACGTGGACCCCGAGCGGGCCGGCGGCCGCCACGACCCGTTCGACGAGGCCGGTCGAGGGGGTCAGACCGCCCACGTCCAGGGCGACGCACAGTTCGAGGCGGTGGGCGCCGGCCGCGGCGGCGACGCGCGCCCCCTCGGGGTCGGTGACGGCGATCTCGACGGTGGGCACGGCCCCAGCCTGTCTGAGGAGACCCGTCAGGCGAAGTAGCTGCCCCCGGCGAGATCGTCGGCCAGGGTCGGACCGGTGGGTTCCCACCCCAGCAGGGCGCGGGTGCGGTCGTTCGTGGCGGAGACGTCCTGCCCGAAGAAGGAGCCGATCCAGCCGAGTTCCGCGGCGTACCGGGCCGGGTCGACCGCGTCGACCGGCAGGTCGAGCCCACGGCCGATGGCGGCCGCGATGTCGCGGGTCGGCACGCCCTCCTCGGCGACGACGTGCAGGACGCTGCCCGCCGGGGCGCCCTCGACCGCCAGGCGGACGGCGCGCGCGGCGTCGGTGACGTGCACCGCGGCCCACCGGTGGCTGCCGTCACCCACGTACCCCGCGGCGCCGCGGGCGCGGGCCGTGGCGACGAGGGCGGCCACGAACCCGCGGTCCCCCGCTCCGTGGACGGTGGGGGCGAACCGCGCGACCAGGGGCCGGACCCCGCGCCCGGCGAGGCCGAGGACGAGACGCTCGGCCCCACCGCGCGGCGAGTCGGGGCCGACCGCCGGGTTGACGTCCGTCTCGGTGACGGGGCGCTCGAGCCCGAACCCGGCGAGGCCGCCGGCGATGAGCAGGGGCCGGTCGGAACCGACCAGCACGTCGCCGATGGCCTGCACCGCAGCCCGTTCGGCGGCGTTGCTGACCTCGGGGTGGGCGAAGTCGTGCTTGTTGGCGAGGTGGACGGTGCCGTCGGTCGACTCCGCGCCGCGGCGCAGCACGTCGAGGTCGTCGAGGTCGCCGCGCAGGACCTCGGCCCCCTCGGCCGCGAGCGCCGCGGCGGAGGCGTCGGAGCGGGCGAGGCCGAGGACCTGGTGGCCGGCGGCGAGGAGCTCGTCGACGGCGTGGGAGCCGATCCAGCCGGACGCACCGGTGACGAAGACGCGCATGGGGAACCTCCAGTAGTGATGTCAGGATGTGACATCACAGTAGACCCGATGTCAGGATCTGTCATCACCTAGGATGGCCCCATGACGAGGTGGGCACCGGGAGCACGGGAACGGCTGCAGGCCGCCGCCCTCGACCTCTTCGTCGAGCAGGGCTACGACGAGACGACCGTCTCCCAGATCGCCGCCCGCGCCGGGGTCACCGACCGCACGTTCTTCCGGCACTTCGCCGACAAGCGCGAATCGCTCTTCGCCGGCAGCGACCGGCTCGTGGACCTGTTCACCGGCGCCGTCGAACGGTCCACCGCGCACGACCCCCTCGACCTGGCGTCCGAGGCGCTGGCCGCGAGCGCGGAGTTCTTCCCGCCGGAGCGCCTCGCGTGGTCCCGGACGCGGACGGCCGTCGTCCTGGCGAACCCGGCTCTCGCCGAACGCGAGCAGCTGAAGATGGTGACGATCGCCCAGGCCCTCGCGCGGTCGCTGCGCGAGCGGGGTGTCCCCGAGCCGGCGGCCACCCTGCTCGGGCGGTCGACGGTCACGGTGTTCCAGGTCGCCTTCGACCGGTGGATCTCCGAGGGCGAGGACCGCCCGGTGCTGGACCTGCTGCAGGACACGCTGTCCCAGCTGCGGACGACGCTGGCGCCCTCGGCGTGACCCGTGCGGGGGAAGGTCCCTCCGCACGGGTCACCGCCGATCGACGTCAGCCGAAGTGCCGCGGCAGCGTCGCCGCGTGCGCTTCCCGCAGCTCGGCGACGGGCACGGAGAACCGGCCCTGCACGTCGAGCGAGGCCTGCCCGTCGTCACCGGTGTCGGTGACGCCGATGCGCAGGTGCGCCAGGCCGCGGGCGGTGCACATGTCGGTGAACCGCACCTCCTCCTCGCGCGGCACGGACACGATGGCCCGCCCCGCCGACTCGGAGAACAGCGCCGTGAACGCGTCGATGCCGTCCCGGTCGAGGAGTTCGTCCAGGCCGACCCGCACGCCGACGCCGTAGCGCAGGACGGACTCGGTGAGCGCCTGCGCCAGCCCGCCGTCGGACAGGTCGTGCGCGGCGTCGACGAGACCGTCGCGCGAGCACTGCACGAGCACGTCGGCCAGCAGCTTCTCGTGCTGCAGGTCCAGCGCCGGGGGCAGACCCCCGAGGTGGCCGTGCTCGGCCCACGCCCACTCCGAGCCGCCGAGCTCGTCGCGCGTGGTCCCGAGCAGGAACACGCTCTGCCCGGCCTCCCGCCACCCCGAGGGGGTGCGGCGGCGGACGTCGTCCAGCACGCCGAGGACGCCGATGACCGGCGTCGGCAGCACGGCGGAGTTCAGGCCGTCGTCGCCGGTCTGGTTGTAGAGCGAGACGTTCCCGCCGGTGACGGGGACCCCGAGTTCCTCGCAGGCCACGGCCAGGCCCTGCACGGCCTCGGCGAACTGCCACATGACGCCGGGGTCCTCGGGCGAGCCGAAGTTCAGGCAGTCGGTGACGGCGAGGGGCCTCGCCCCGGCCGCGGCGACGTTGCGGTACGCCTCGGCCAGCGACAGCGCGGCCCCCGTGCGCGGGTCGAGCCGGGTGAACCGGCCGTTGCCGTCCAGGGACAGCGCCACGCCGAGGTTCGTCTCCTCGTCGACGCGCACGACGCCCGCGTCGTCGGGAGTCGCCAGCGCCGTGCCGCCCATGACGTAGCGGTCGTACTGGTCGGTGACCCAGGCGCGCGAGGACAGGTTCGGCGAACCGGCCATGCGCAGCAGGGTCGCGCGCAGTTCCTCGTCCGTCCCCGGCCGCGGGAGGCGGTCGGGGGTGTCGGCCTGCAGCGCGTCCTGGGACTCCGGCCGCGCGTACGGGCGCTGGTAGACGGGGCCGTCGTGGGCGACGGTGCGCGGCGGCACGTCGACGACGGTCTCGCCGTGCCACTGCACGACGAGGTGCTCGCCGTCGGTGACCTCACCGAGCACGGCGGCCTCGACGTCCCACTTCGCGGTGACCGCGAGGAACGCCTCGACGTTCGCCGGGGTGACGACGGCCATCATGCGTTCCTGCGACTCGCTCATGAGGATCTCCTCGGGCGAGAGCGAGGGGTCGCGCAGCGGGACGCGGTCGAGGTGGATGAGCATGCCGCCGTCACCGGCCGAGGCCAGTTCGCTGGTGGCGCAGGACAACCCGGCGCCGCCAAGGTCCTGGATGCCCTCGACCAGCCCGGCGTGGAACAGTTCCAGGCAGCACTCGATGAGCACCTTCTCCTGGAACGGGTCCCCCACCTGCACGGCCGGTCGCTTGGAGGGGCCGGTCGCGTCGAACGTCTCGCTGGCCAGCACCGAGACCCCGCCGATGCCGTCCCCGCCGGTGCGGGCCCCGAACAGCACGACGAGGTTGCCGACCCCGCGGGCGTTGGCCAGGTGCAGGTCCTCGTGCTTGAGCGCACCGACGCACAGCGCGTTGACGAGCGGGTTGCCCTGGTACGTCGGGTCGAACACGACCTCGCCGCCGATGTTCGGCAGGCCGATGCAGTTGCCGTACCCACCGACGCCGGAGACGACCCCGGGCACGACGCGGGCGGTGTCGGGGTGGTCGATCGCCCCGAACCGCAGCGAGTCCATGACCGCGATCGGCCGGGCGCCCATGGCCATGATGTCGCGGATGATCCCGCCGACCCCGGTGGCCGCGCCCTGGTAGGGCTCGATGTAGCTGGGGTGGTTGTGCGACTCGACCTTGAACGTCACGGCCCAGCCCTGGCCGATGTCGACGACGCCGGCGTTCTCGCCGATGCCCACCATGAGGTGCTCCTGCATGGCCTCGGTGACGTGGTCGCCGAAGGTGCGCAGGTGGACCTTGGAACTCTTGTAGGAGCAGTGCTCGCTCCACATGACCGAGTACATGGCCAGTTCCGCGCCCGTGGGCCGGCGGTCGAGGATCTCGCGGATCCGCTCGTACTCGTCGGCCTTGAGCCCCAGGTCCTTCCAGGGCTGCGGGTGGTCCGGCGTGTCCGCGGCGCGGGTGACGGTGTCCAGCGCGGTGCTCACGCGATCGCCCCCAGCCCGGCGCTCAGCACGGAGGTGAACAGGCCCAGGCCGTCCAGCCCGGGACCGAACAACTCCTCCACGGCGTGCTCGGGGTGCGGCATGAGCCCGACGACGTTCCCGCGCTCGTTGCTGATCCCGGCGATGTCGCGCAGGGAGCCGTTCGGGTTGCCGTCGAGGTAGCGGAAGACCACGCGGCCCTCCCCCTCCAGGCGGTCCAGCGTCGCGGCGTCGGCGACGAACCCGCCCTCGCCGTTCTTCAGCGGGATCGTGATCTCCTGGCCGGCGGTGAAGGACGACGTCCACGCCGTGCCGGTCTGCTCGACCCGCAGCCGCTGGTCGGTGCAGACGAACTTCTGGTGGTCGTTGCGCACGAGCGCGCCGGGCAGCAGGTGCGACTCGCACAGCACCTGGAACCCGTTGCAGATGCCCAGCACGGGCATCCCGCCCTCGGCCGCGCGCACGACCTCGGACATGACGGGCGCGAAGCGGGCGATGGCGCCGCAGCGCAGGTAGTCCCCGTAGGAGAAGCCCCCGGGCAGGACGACCGCGTCGACACCGCGCAGGTCGGCGTCGGCGTGCCACAGCGCGACGGCCTCACCGCCGGCCAGCGTCACGGCGCGACGGGCGTCGCCGTCGTCCAGGGAACCGGGGAAGGTGACGACGCCGACCTTCACGCGTCCGCCCCCGCGCCGGCGTCGTCGCGCCCGCCCGAGGCCTCGCGGACGCTCACCACGTCCTCGATGACCGGGTTGGACAGCAGGGTCTCGGCGGCCCTGCGGGCCTGCTCCAGGACTTCGGGGGTGACCTCCCCCTCGACCTCCAGCTCGAACCGCTTGCCCTGGCGGACTCCGGTGAACCGGTCGAACCCCAGGCGTGGGAGGGCGCCGACGACGGCCTTCCCCTGCGGGTCGAGGATCTCGGGTTTCGGCATGACGTCGATGACGACGCGGCCCATGCGCGGCGCTCCTTCGGGGAGGGGGATCGGCGACCCCCAGGCTACCGCCGCCGGAGGTGGCCCCCGTCCGCCGCCGCCCCGGGCGGGGACCACCCGGGCGCACCGTCCCCCGCAGGAGACGGTCGTGCGCGTCACGGGGAGAGCCGGTGCAGGTCGCGGCGCCGGGGTCGTGCGCGGCCCGTGGAGCGGGCAGTCTCACCGAGGTGTCCAGGACGTCACGACGTGCGCTGCTGGCCGGGACCGCGGGAGTCCTCGTGGTCGGGGGCGCTGGGGCGCTCGCGGTCGGGGACCCGCTGCGCGCCGGCCTGCGCCGTCGCCTGGGCATCGGTCAGGTCGACGTCACCGCGCCCGCGGCCGGGGCACCGGCCCCCGTCTACACCACCTCCGCCTCCACGGCCCGGGGCCGGGACGTGACGTGGGGCTGGGCGGGTCCACCCGGGCACGGCCCCCGCGACCTGCCCGTCCTGCTGACCCTGCACGGGCGCGGCGCCGACGCGCACGCCGCGTTCGAGCAGTTGGGGATGCACGAGTTCCTCGCCGCACACGTCGCCGCGGGCGGGCCACCGCTGGCCGTGGTGAGCGTCGACGGCGGCTCGACCTACTGGCACCCCCGCGCCGACGGTGACGACCCGCTCGCCATGCTGGCCACGGAACTGTGGCCGGCGCTCGCCGCCACGGGCTTCGACCTGTCGCGGTGGGCCGTGGCGGGCTGGTCGATGGGCGGGTTCGGCGCGCTGCTGCTGGCCCGGGAGGCCGCGGCGGGTCGGTTCGCCCCGGGCGGGACGCTCGTGGCCGCGGCCGCCGGCAGCCCCGCGCTCTTCGCCTCGCCCGGCGCCACCTCCGCCGGGTCCTTCGACGGCCCCGACGACTGGCACCGGTACGGCGACCTCGTCACGGCCCCGGGCACCGGTGACGGTCCGCGGGCGGTGGTGCTGTCGGTCTCGTGCGGGCGGGACGACCCCTTCCGTGAGCAGACGCAGCGGTACCGGGACGCCTGCCACCCCACCCCGGCGGGCGGGATCGGTGACGGCGCCCACACGACGGGGTACTGGCGCAGCCTCGTACCGGACTGGCTGCGCCTGGCGGGGGCCGCGCTGACCGCGTGAGCGGGCTCAGCGCACGTCGAGCTCACCGCTCTCGCCCAGGGCGGCGCTCACGGCGTTCACCCGCTCCCGGCCGGCGGCACCGCGAGCCGCCAGCACCCCCTCGGCCAGGACCGCGGCCGCCGTCATGGCGGCGGCGTAGCTGTCGAAGGCCCCGGGCCCCTCGACCGGGACCTCGAACCGGTGCGCCACCGGCACCGGCGGCGGCCCGGCCGCCGGGTCGGTGAACAGCACGCACGGCACCCCCTGCGCGTGCGCCAGCCGCAGGGCCGCGGCCGCGTGCGGGGTCCGGCGGCGGAAGGCGACGAGCACGACCGCGTCCCGCGGCCCCAGGCCGGTGAACTCCTCGGCCACCGTCTGCCCCGGCTGCGGGGCCAGCACCACGTCCGCCCGGGCCTGCAGCAGCTGCTCGCGCAGGTGCAGGGCCACCGGGAAGCTGTTGCGCCAGCCCGCGACCAGGACGCGACGGGCCCGGGCGAGGAGCCGCGTGCACGCGGTCAGGTCGACCCGGGCCAGCGCGTCGGCCGTGCGGGCCAGGTTCGCGGTGTCGTGCTCGACGTGCAGCGCCACCGGTCCCGCCGCGCTCGGGGGCAACCCCCCGGTCGGGACGCCGCGCGCCCGCGCCGAGCGCGCCGCCGTGCGCGCCTGGGCGAACGAGCCGAACCCCAGCCGCCGCACGAACCGGCTCACCGACGCCTTGGAGGCCCCGGCCGCCGCGGCCAGCTCCGCCGTCGTCCACGCCGCGAGGTCGTCGTCGGCCCGGTCCAGCAGCAGTTCGGCGATGCGGCGCTCGGCGGGGCTGAGACCGGCCCAGGCCCGTTCGATGCGCTCGCGGACCCCGTCCTCGCCCACGGCCGCCTCACCCGTCCCGGTGGGCCCGCGCCACGTCCAGGACGGCCGCCTCGAAGGCGTCCAGGCCCACCGCGACGTCGGCCAGGGTCACCCGTTCGTCCGGGGCGTGGCTCACCCCGTCCTCGCAGCGCACGAAGAGCATCGCCACGCCCGTCACGGCGGCCAGCGCCATCGCGTCGTGACCCGCCCGCGACCACAGGCGCAGCGGTTCGGCGTCCCCCGTCGCCGCGATGCCCGCGCTCACCGACCGCTGCAGCCCCTCGTCGCAGTAGACCCCGCGCGCGGAGTGGACCTCGGTCAGCTCCAGCCCCAGGCCCCGGGCCGTGCAGGCCCGCTCGGCGGCCGAACGGATCTCCTCCACCAGCGCGTCCCGGTCGGCGTCGTGCTCGTCGCGGACGTCGAGGGAGAACTCCACGAGGCCGGGCACCACGTTCACGCCGCCGGGGAAGGCCTGCAGCCGTCCGACGGTGGCGATCCCGTCGCGCTCGCGGGCCAGCCGCTCCACGGCCAGCACCACCTCACCGGCCCCGACGAGGGCGTCGCGCCGCCGCGGGTAGGGGGTGCCGCCGGCGTGCCGGGCCTGGCCCACGACCCGGCCGGTGAAGCGGCGGGCGCCCGCGATCGAGGTGACGACCCCGAGCGCGCGGTCGGCGGCCTCCAGGTGCGGGCCCTGCTCGATGTGCAGTTCCAGGTAGCCGACGAGGTCCTCGGGGCGGCGGGCGGCCTCGGCGATCCGCGCCGGGTCCAGGCCGAACGCCCGCGCCGCCTCGCGCACGGTCGTCCCGGCGGCGTCGGTGCGCTCCCACCAGTCCTCGCACCAGGACCCCGCGACGGCCGAACTGCCCATGAGCGCCGTCGCGAACCGGGTGCCCTCCTCGTCGGAGAACGCCACGACCTCCAGGGCGAAGGGCAGCTCACCGGCCCGATCGTGCAGCCGTCGCGCGACCTCGACGGCGGACAGGACCCCGAGGATCCCGTCGTAGCGGCCGGCGTCGGGCACGGTGTCCAGGTGCGACCCGAGGACCAGGGCGGGCAGGCCCGGTTCCCGCCCCTCGAAGCGGCCCCAGAGGTTGCCCGCCTGGTCGACGCGGGTCCGCAGGCCGGCGTGCGCCATCCACGTCGCGACGATCTCGTTGACCCGGGCGTGCTCGGGCGACAGGTGCACCCGCTCGATGCCGTCGGGGGAGGCGGACACGGCCGCCAGGTCGTCGCAGCGGTCCAGGACGCGCTGGGCGTCGATCGCGGTCACGGCGGTGGGGCTCACGCGTAGACCTCCTGCGCCGCGACGCACCCGGCCCCGGCCGGGACCCGGGCGCCGTGCCGGCGCAGCACCTGTTCCAGGGCTGCGAGGGTGAGGAGCACGGCGTCCTTGCGGGCGTTGTAGCCCATCGACCCGATCCGCCAGACGCGCCCGGCCAGGGGGCCGAAGCTCGTGCCGATCTCGATGCCGTAGTCGTGCAGGAGCTCGGCGCGGACGGCCTCGCCGTCCACGCCGTCCGGGACCTGCACGGCCACGACGTTGTGCATCTTGTGCGCGACGTCGCCGAACACCTCCAGGCCCAGGGCCCGGACGCCGGCGAGGACGGCCTCCCCGTGCAGGCGGTGCCGCGCGATCGAGTTCCCGATCCCCTCCTCCAGCAGGAGCCGGGCGCACTCGCGCGCGCCGTAGAGCATCGTCGTGGCCTCGGTGTGGTGGTTCAGGCGCTTCTCGCCCCAGTAGTCCAGGACCATCCCGAGGTCGAAGTAGTTCGAGCGGATCCGCGCGGGTGCGGGGGCCGCGTCCTCGTCCTCGGAACGCAGACCGGCCTCCACGCTGCGGCGGGCGTCGACGACGGCCACGGCCCGCGGCGACAGCGACAGCGGGGCGCTGCCGGAAGGACCGCCGAGGCACTTCTGCAACCCCGCCGTCGTGGCGTCGACCTCCCACGCGTCCATCTCGAACGCGTTGCCGCCCAGGGAGGCCGTGCAGTCGACGTAGAGCAGGGCGCCGTGCCGGTGGCACACCTCCCCCACGCCCTCCAGCGGCTGGTTCATCGTCGTCGACGTGTCGCCCTGGACCACCGCGACGAGGTGGGGGCGGACCTCGCGGACGGCCTGCTCGATCGCCTCGAGCGTGAACACCTCGCCCCACGGCACCTCGCGGACGTGGACCTCGGCACCGCACCGCTCGGCGATCTCGCGCAGCAGGTGCCCGAACCGGCCGAACACCGGGACCAGGACGCGGTCGCCGGGGTGGACGAGCGAGACCAGCGCCGCCTCGATCCCGGCCCGGCTCGTGCCGTCGACGAGGACGGTGGCGTCGTTGCGGGTGCGGAACACCTCGCGGTACAGCGCCTGGGTCTCGTTCATGTAGGCCGTCATGGCCGGGTCGTACTGCCCGACGAGCTGGGCGGACATGGCCCGCAGGACGCGCGGGTCGACCGTGATGGGCCCAGGGCCCATGAGCAGGCGCGGCGGGGGTGCCACGGGGGCCCCCACACCCGTCCGCAGCAGCGCCGGGTCCACCGTCGTCGTCGTCACGTCACGAACCGTCTGTTCCACGACGAAGAGTTTATGCAACGATTGTTCCATTCCGCCAGACCCCCCGGAGGCCCGCGTGACCGTCCACCTGCTCCCCTCCACGCCAGGCACCGTGCGCTGGGGGGACCTGCCCCGCGCCGGCGACCGTTCCGTCCTGACGGTCGACCCCGGCGACGTGGTCGTCGTCGACACCGTCAGCCACGAGGGGATCCTGGAGGACCAGGGCCGGGACCCGCTGGCGTTCTTCACCGCCCGCGGCATCGCCGCCGGCGCCGTCCTGCCCGACGCCGTCGAGATCGCCCGCACGGTCGCGCACGACCCGCTGCGGCAGGGCCCGCACATCGTCACCGGCCCCGTCCACGTGCGCGGCGCCCGCCCCGGCGACGTGCTGTCGGTGACGGTCGAGGAGCTCGTCCTGCGCGCCGACTTCGGCGTGGTCAGCAACCGCCACGGCCGCGGCGCCCTGCCCGGGGAGTTCCCCCGCGACGGGGGCGACGTCGTCTCGGTGCTCGCCCGCGTCGAGACCGACCCCCGCAGCGGTGCGCGGTGCGGGGCGATGCCCGTGGCGCCGGGCTCGGGGGCCCGGGTCCGGTTCCCGCTGCGCCCCTTCCTCGGCCTCGTCGGGGTCGGGACCCTCGGCCCGGAGCACCTGCACTCCGTCCCGCCGGGGATGCACGGCGGCAACCTCGACGTGTCCGTCCTCGGCGCCGGGTCGACCCTGCACCTGCCGGTGCAGGTGGACGGCGCCCTGTTCCACGCCGGTGACCCGCACTACGCCCAGGGCGACGGCGAGGTCGCGCTGACGGCGTTCGAGGCCCCGCTGCGCGCCCGCCTCCGGCTCGACCTCGTCCCCGAGGCCGCCGTCCGCGTCCGCGACGTGCTGTGGGGCGAGACCCCGGAGTTCCTCGTCCCCATCGGCCTGGACGTCGACCTCGCCGAGGCCGCCCGGCGGGCCGTGCGCACCGCCGTCGCCCTGCTCGCCGACCTCGGGATGGACCCGGCCCACGCCCTCGCGTACCTGTCCGCCGCCGGAGACTTCGCCGTCTCCCAGGTCGTCGACCGCGTCAGCGGGGTGCACGGGCTCATCCGCAAGGCCGACCTCGCCGACCTCACCGACCTCACCGACTGAGCGCCCACCGGCGCCCACCGGACCGTCGCGGACGGCAGAACACCCCGGTCCGCGCGGTGCGGGCCGGGGCGTCCTGTGGTGCAGGTGGTGCGAGGTGACTCAGCGCAGGTCGAAGCGGTCCAGCTCCATGACCTTCTGCCACGCGGCGGCGAAGTGCCGCACGAACAGCTCCTTGGCGTCCTCGGCCGAGTAGACCTCGACGATGCCGCGCAGGATGGAGTTGGAGTTGAACACCAGGTCGACGGCGGTGGCGGTGCGGGTGACGTTGCCGTCCGCGTCCAGGCCCTCGTAGACGCCCTCGCCCTCCGTGGCCGTCCGCCACTGCACGCCCAGGTCCAGGAGGTTCGTGAAGAAGTCCTGGGACAGGACGCCCGGGGTGTCGGTGAACACGCCGTGCTGCACGCCGCCGGTGTTCGCCCCCAGCACGCGCAGGCCGCCGACGAGGACGGTCATCTCCTTGGCGGTCAGGTCGAGCATCGAGGCGCGGTCCAGCAGCAGGGTCTCGGGCTGCAGCTTGCTGCCGGGGGAGATCCAGTTGCGGAACCCGTCGGCGCGCGGCTCGAGCCAGCGGAAGTTCTCGACGTCCGTCTGCTCCTGGGTGGCGTCGGTGCGACCGGGCGAGAACGGCACGGTGATCGAGACGCCGGCGTCGGCCGCCGCCTTCTCCACCGCGGCGGTCCCGCCGAGGACGATGAGGTCGGCGAGGGAGACCTTGCCGCCCGTGGCCGACTCGAACTCGCCCTTGACGCGCTCCAGCACGGGCAGCACGTCGCGCACGCCCTCGTTGACGGCCCAGCCGAGCTGCGGCTCCAGCCGCAGACGGGCACCGTTGGCGCCGCCGCGCTTGTCCGTGCTGCGGAAGGAAGCCGCCGACGACCACGCGGTGTGCACGAGCTGGGAGACGCTCAGCCCGGAGTCCAGCAGACGCTGCTTGAGGTCGGCGATCTCCGCCTCGCCCACGAGCTCGTGGTCGACGGCCGGGGTCGGGTCCTGCCAGATCAGTTCCTCGGCCGGGACGTCCGGACCCAGGTAACGGCTGCGCGGGCCCATGTCGCGGTGCAGCAGCTTGAACCAGGCACGGGCGTACTGGTCGGCGAAGTATTCGGGGTTCTCGTAGAACCGCTTCGAGATCTCGTGGTAGACGGGGTCGGCCATGAGCGCCAGGTCGCTCGTGAGCATCATGGGCGCGTTGCGCTTGCCCTCGATGTGCGCGTCGGGCACGAGGTCACCGGCGGCCGGGTCCTTCGGCTTCCACTGCTTGGCGCCGGCGGGGCTCGTGGTGAGTTCCCACTCGTGGGCGAACATCGTCTCGAAGTAGGTGTTGTCCCACTGCGTCGGCGTGGGGGTCCACGCACCCTCGAGACCGCTGGTGATGGCGTCCGCGCCCTTGCCGGTGCCGTGCTGGTTCTTCCAGCCCAGGCCGTTGCCGTGGACCGGGCAGCCCTCGGGCTCGGGGCCGACGAGCTCGGCGTTCCCGGCGCCGTGGGTCTTGCCGAACGTGTGACCACCGGCGACGAGCGCGACGGTCTCCTCGTCGTTCATGCCCATGCGGCCGAACGTCACGCGGATGTCGTGGGCCGAGCCCAGCGGGTCGGGCTGACCCTTCGGGCCCTCGGGGTTGACGTAGATGAGGCCCATGGTGACCGCGGCGAGGTTCCCCTCGTCGAGGTCGAGGGGGTTGTCCTCGGCGTAGCGCTCGTCACCGAGCCAGGTGTCCTCCGGACCCCAGAACACCTCGGTGGGCTGCCAGGAGTCGGGGCGCCCGAAGGCGAACCCGAAGGTCTTCAGGCCCATGTCGTCGTGGGCGACGTTGCCGGCCAGGACGAGCAGGTCGGCCCAGGAGATCTTCCGGCCGTACTTCTGCTTGACCGGCAGGAGCAGGCGGCGCGCCTTGTCGAGGTTGGCGTTGTCCGGCCAGCTGTTCAGCGGCGCGAAGCGCTGGCCGCCCTCGCCACCGCCACCGCGGCCGTCGGCGATGCGGTAGGTGCCCGCGGCGTGCCAGGACATGCGGATGAACAGGGGCCCGTAGTGGCCCCAGTCCGCCGGCCACCAGTCCTGGGAGGTGTGCATGACCTCGACGATGTCGTGCTTGAGGGCCTCGACGTCGAGCGAGGCGAACTCGGCGGCGTAGTCGAAGTCCTCACCCAGCGGGTCGGAGTCCTTCGACGGCTTGTTCAGCACCGACAGGTCGATCTGGTTGGGCCACCAGTCCTGGACGGTGCGGGGCCGGCCGTCGGTGGCCGGCGTCGGCGACTTGATCGCCGGGTTCTCGCTCTCGGTGGTGGACGCGGTCTGCGCCTTGTCCTGGGTCTTGTCTCGGGCGTTGTCGAGTTCGGTCACGTCACGCTTCTCTCTGCTGGAGGACGACCGGGTCTGAGGGGGCTGAGGGCTCGGTGGAGGACGCCGCGGCCGTCGCGCAGGACCGGCACCGGCCCCAGTAGATGACCTCGGCCTCGTCGACGTCGAAACCGTCGACGACCGGAGGGTGCAGGCACGGCGCCTGCGCCGTGGCGCAGTCGACGTCGCTGATGGAACCGCACACGCGGCACACCAGGTGGTGGTGGTTGTCGTGCACCCGCGCCTCGTAGCGCGCCACCGACCCCTGCGGCTGGATGCGTCGCACCAGACCGTGGTCGGTCAGGACGCGCAGCACGTCGTAGACAGCCTGGTGCGAGACGCCCTCGGCACGGGAGCGGGCGGCGGCGATGAGCGCCTCCGTGTCCCCGTGCGGCAGGGCGTGCACGGCGTCGAGGACGGCCAGGCGCGGCCGCGTGACCCGCAGACCGGCGGCGCGCAGCACCCGCTGCAGGTCCTGGGTCGATGGCACGCCGTCATCCTGACCCCTGGACTTGAACGAGTCAAGACCAGGGGGTGTCCTCCTCGTGCCGGGCGTCACACGAGCCGCATCGCCTCGGTCAGCGTCGTGCGCAGGACCTGCTCGATCTCGTCGAACTCGGCCTGACCGCACGTCAGCGGCGGCGCGACCTGGATGACCGGCTCACCGCGGTCGTCGGGGCGGCAGTACAGGCCGTTGCGGAACAGGGCCCCGGGCAGGAACCGCTTGATGAGCGTCTCGCGCTCGGCCGGCCCGAAGGTCTCCTTCGTCGCCTTGTCCTTGACCAGCTCCACGGCCCAGAAGTACCCGTCGCCGCGGACGTCGCCGACGATGTCGAGGTCCAGCAGCCTGCGCATCGTGTCCCCGAGGGCCTGCTCGTTGTCCAGGACGTTCTGGTTCAGGCCCTCGCGCTCGAAGATGTCGAGGTTGGCCAGCGACACGGCCGCGGAGACGGGGTGACCGGCGAACGTGTAGCCGTGCGGGAAGAAGTTCTCGCCCTTCAGGAAGGGTTCCATGATGCGGTCGGTGGCGATCATCGCCCCGATGGGGCCGTAGCCCGAGCTCATGCCCTTGGCGCACGTGATGATGTCGGGCTGGTAGCCGAACTTCTCCGCGGCGAACATCGTCCCGTGCCGGCCGAAGCCGCAGATCACCTCGTCGGAGACGAGCAGCACGTCGTGCCGGTCGCAGATCTCCCGCACCCGCTGGAAGTACCCCGGCGGCGGGGTGAAACAGCCGCCGGAGTTCTGCACGGGTTCGAGCACGACGGCCGCCACGGTGTCGGGCCCCTCGAAGAGGATGGCCTCCTCGATGCGGTCAGCGGCCCAGCGCCCGAACTCGACGGGATCGGTCGGCGCCCCCATCCGCTCGGCCCGGTAGACGTTCGTGTTCGGCACCCGGAACCCGCCGGGCGTCAGCGGTTCGAAGGCCTGCTTCATGGCCGGCAGCCCGGTGATGGCGAGCGCCCCCTGCGGGGTCCCGTGGTAGGCCGTCGCCCGCGAGATGACCTTGTGCTTCAAGGGCTTGCCCGTCAGCTTGAAGAACTGCTTGGCGACCTTCCAGGCGCTCTCGACGGCCTCACCGCCGCCGGTGGTGAAGAACACGCGGTTCAGGTCGCCCGGGGCGTAGCCGGCGAGGCGGTCGGCGAGTTCGATCGCGGGTTCGGTCGCGTACCCCCAGACGGGGAAGAACGCCAGGTCGCGGGCCTGCTTCGCCATGACCTCGGCGAGCTCCTCGCGGCCGTGGCCGACCTGGACGACGAACAGCCCCGAGAGGCCGTCGAGGACCTCGTGCCCCCGGTCGTCCCAGATCCGCGCCCCCCGGCCCCGCACGATGACGGGCGCCGGCTCCTGCTGGTACGTGCCCATGCGGGCGAAGTGCATCCACAGGTGGTCGCGCGCGGCCTGCGTGAGGTCGGAGGCCCCGGTCCCCACCACGGTCTGCTCGGTCACGGTCATGTCCGGTCCTCCTCGGCTGCCCTGCCCGCCTCGCGGCGCCCACCGCCCGGACGGGTGTCCGGGCGATCCTCCCACCCTGAGCCCCGCGGGCGGCCGGGAACCAGCGACGGAACGTCGGTGCCGGACCCCTGCGACCGACGCTCCGTCGTAGGCTCCGCGGGTGCTCACCGTGGCCGACGTCCTCGCCCTGCCCGTGCTCGCGGCCGGTGACCCGCAGGTCCGCACCGGTCAGGACCGGCTCGACGTCCCGGTCCGCTGGGTCCACGTCACCGAGCAGGTCGACGTCGCGGGGCTGCTGGGGGGCGGGGAACTGCTGCTGACCACCGGGATGGGCTGGGCCACCGCGGGTTTCGACGTCGTCGCCTACGTCGCCTCGCTCGTCGAGGCCGGGGTCGTCGCCGTCGTGGTGGAACCGGCCGGGCACCTCGGGCAGGTGCCCCCCGACCTCGTGCGCGCGGCCCGCGCCGCGCACCTGCCCCTGGTGGAGCTGCACCGCGTGGTCCGCTTCGTCGAGGTGACCGAGCAGGTGCACGGGCGGCTGCTGCACGAGCAGTACGCCCGGTTGCGCTTCGCCGACCGGGTGCACGCGACGTTCGCCTCCCTCGGCCTCGTGGGGACACGGGTGGCGGAGGTGCTGGACCGCACCGCCGGGCTGCTCGGCGGGCCCGTCGTCCTGGAGGACCTGGCTCACCGCGTCGTCGCGCACGTGGCGCAGCCGGTCGGGACGGCGGACCTGCTCGTGGACTGGTCCCGACGCTCCCGGCGCGACCCGCAGCCGCAGGGGTGGGTCGTCGTCCCGGCCGGTCCCCCCGGCCAGCCCTGGGGCCGGCTCGTCGCCCCCGGGCCGCACACCGCCCCCGACCCGCTGCTCGTGCTGGACCGGGCCGCCGAGGCGCTCACCGTCGTGCGGCTGCTCGCGGGCGGACCGGCCGACGGGGAGGACCTGGCCCACCGCGCCCACGACGACCTGGTCGGTGACCTCCTGAACGCGCGCCGGGACGACGAACCGGCGCTGCGGCAACGGGTGCGGGCCCTGGGGCTGAACCCGCGCACCGGGTTCGCGGCGGCCGCGGTCGTCGGGGCCGAGCGGCCGGGGGTCTCGGCGGCCCTCACCCGGACCCGGTCGGCCGGGCTGACGGGGATGGTCGGCCACGAGGCCGGGTCCGGGGTCGTCGGCGTGCTGCTCGTGGGGACGGCCCGGGTGGTGGGCACCGCGCTGGACCGGCTGGCCGCCGCGCTGCCCGAGACCGCCACGCTCGGGGCGGCCGGGCACGTCGCGGAGCTGCACGCCACCCGTGAGGGGTTCGCCGAGGCCCGGCACGTCGCCGAGGTCGCGGCCGCCTCCCCGCACCGCACGCCCGGCCGGGTCCACCGGACCACCGACCTCGGCGTGCGCGGCCTGCTGTGGCGCCTGCGCGGGGACGCCCGCCTCACCGGGTTCGCCGAGACCCAGCTCGCCCCGCTGTTCGAGACCCCCGAGGACCTGGCGCTGCTCACGGACTACCTGCAGGTCAACGGGTCGATGACGCGGCTGGCCGGGCGGCTGCACCTGTCCCGGCCCGCGGCGTACGGCCGCGTCGAGCGCCTCACCCGGCGGCTGGGCCTGGACCTGGGGGACGCCGAGGTGCGCCTGGGGCTGCACCTGGCGCTGCTCAGCCTGCCGACACCGACACCGGGACCGGCACCTACACCGGCGCGGGCACCCCGGGACGGGTGAGCAGTTCCCCCGCCGGGACCTGCGGGTCGACCGGCGCGCCGCGGCGCCACGTCGAGCGGACCACGCCGCTCAGGGTCCGCCCGGCGTACGGGGAGACGGGGTTGCGGTGCTGCAGCGCGGCCGGGTCCACGACCCACGTCTCCTCCGGGGCGAAGACGGCGAGGTCGGCGACGCACCCGGAGGCGAGGCGGCCACGGTCGCCGAGCCCGACGAGGTCGGCCGTGGCCCTCGCCATCCAGCCCACCACCGTCGCCAGCGCCACCCCGCGCTCGCGGGCGGCGGTCCACACGACGGGCAACCCGAGCTGCACCGAGGCGATGCCGCCCCAGGCCGCGCCGAAGTCGCCCTCCCCCCGCCGCTTCAGCTCCGCCGTGCACGGCGAGTGGTCCGAGACCACGCAGTCCACGGTGCCGTCGAGCAGCCCGCGCCACAGGGCGTCCTGCTCGGCCCGGCTCCGGATGGGCGGGCAGCACTTGAACGTCGTGTCCCCGTCGGGGACCTCCTCGGCGGCCAGGGCCAGGTAGTGCGGGCACGTCTCGACCGTGATGCGGGTGCCGGCGGCCTTCGCGGCGCGCACCTCGGCCAGCCCCGCCGCGGAGGACAGGTGCACGACGTGCACGCGGGCCCCGGTGAGCGCGGCGGCCTCGGCGACCGTGCGGATCGCCGAGGCCTCCGCCGACGGGGGCCGCGAGGCGAGGAAGTGCGCGAAGGACGGGCCGCCCTCGTGCGGGTCGAGCTCGTCACCGTCCTCGGCGTGCACGAGCAGCAGACCGTCGATGCGCGCGAGCTCGGTCAGCGCCTCCCGCAGGCCCGCTGCGTCCAGCGGGGGGAACTCCGGGACACCGGAGTCCAGCAGGAAGCACTTCACCCCGAACACGCCCGCCGCGTGCAGCGGGGCGAGCTGGTCGGTGTTCCCAGGGACCGCGCCACCCCAGAACCCCACGTCGACCACGCACTGCCCCTGCGCCGCAGCGCGCTTGGCGGCCAGGGCGTCGGGGTCGACGGTGGCGGGGATGCTGTTGAGGGGCATGTCGACGATGGTCGTGACCCCGCCGGCCGCGGCGGCCCGCGTCGCGGAGGCGAACCCCTCCCACTCCGTGCGGCCGGGTTCGTTGACGTGCACGTGCGGGTCCACCAGACCGGGCAGCAGCACCTCGTCGGCCCCCAGCACGACCTCGCGGGCCGCGGGGGAACCCCAGTCGTGGTCCCGGTCGCGCACGGCGACGATCCGGCCGCCCGCGATCCCCAGCGACACCGCCCGTTCGGTCCCGTCCACCACGGCGCGCCCGGCGCGCACCACCAGGTCCAGTTCGACGCCCATCTCCAGGTCCACCTCCAGGTCCATCTCCAGGTCCGCGTCAGCCACGGGTCGTTCCCTCCTCGTCGTCTCGAACAGCTCGCCACACCCGGTCCGCGGACATCGGCAGCGCGCGGAACCGCACCCCGACGGCGTCCCGGACGGCGTTCGCCAGGGCCGCGGCGACGGGGTTGTACGGCGCCTCGCTCATCGACTTCGCCCCCAGCGGCCCGACCGCGTCGCAGGTGCCGGCGAACAGCACCTCGGTGTCGGGGACGTCGTCGAGGCGGGGCACGTAGTACTCGCGCAACGACCCCGTCGGGCTGGACCCGTCGGGGTCGACGCGGACCTCCTCGAACAGGGCCGACCCGAGCGCCTGGGCGACACCGCCTTCGACCTGGCCGCGCAACTGACCGGGGTTCAGCACCGTGCCGGCGTCCACGGCCTGCACCGACCGCAGGACGCGGACGAGCCCGGTCCCCGGGTCGACCGCCACCCGGAAACCCTGGACGGTGAACGCGACCGACCGCACCGCGGCGTCGTCACCGGCCTCGGCCGACGGTGCGGAACCGCTGCGGCGCACCGCCTCCGCGTGGACGGCCGCCAGGGGGACCCGCGCGTCCCCGGCCACCGCCTCGCCCGGGCGCAGCTCCACCGCCGCGACCTCGACCCCGAGCAGACCCGCGGCGACGGTGCGGACCTGGCCCGCCACGTCCCGGCACGCCAGGTGCAGCGCCTTGCCCGCCACGACCGACCCGGCCGAGCCGAACGCGCCGGTGTCGTGCCGGACGGCGTCGGTGTCGCTCTGGCGCAGGTGGATCCGCTCCACGCTCGTGCCCAGGGCCGTCACCGCGAGCTGGTGGTGGACGGTCGTGGTGCCGTTGCCGAACTCCGCGGTGCCCACGTCCAGGTCCCAGTCCCCGTCGGCGCGCAGGCTCACGCGGGCGTCGGCGAAGTGCCCGCGCGGGGGCGTCGTGGCGATCATCGCCAGCGCCATCCCCTGCCCCGTCCGCCACGCCGGGCCGGGCGCGGCCTCGCCCGCGTCGCGGGCCAGGGCGTCCTGCACGAGGTCCAGGCACTGGTCCAGACCGTAGCTGCCGTAGCGCAACCCGTCGTCGCCCTCGGAACCGTCGGCCGGCAGCGAGGTCGCCACGAACGGGTCCCCCGGCACGACGACGTTGCGCCGGCGCAGGTCGAACGGGTCCATCCCGAGCTCGCGGGCGAGATCGTCGAG
Source organism: Kineococcus halophytocola (assembly GCF_041276425.1). Taxonomy (NCBI): domain Bacteria; kingdom Bacillati; phylum Actinomycetota; class Actinomycetes; order Kineosporiales; family Kineosporiaceae; genus Kineococcus; species Kineococcus halophytocola. The sequence goes on from NZ_JBGFTU010000006.1 coordinate 197,618, forward strand.
CGCGGACTCCAGCGCGAACACCACCTGCCCGAGGCCGTACCCGCGGAACGCCCCGGACGGCACGGTGTTCGTGTAGACGGCCCGGGCGTCCACGCGCTTGGTCGCGCAGCGGTACGTCGCCACGCTCTCGTGGCAGGAGTGGAACATGACCCCGGGCGAGTGGTTGCCGTACGCGCCCGCGTCGGACAGGACGTCCACGGCCAGCGCCGTGAGGGTCCCGTCGCGACGGGCCCCCAGGCGCACCCCCACCCGGAAGGGGTGCCGGGTCGGCAGGTGCCGCAGCGTGTCCTCGCGCGTGGTCTCGTGCACGACGGGCCGGCCCAGGCGCAGGACCGCCAGCCCCACGAGGTCCTCGACGAGCATCTCCTGCTTGCCGCCGAAACCCCCGCCGACGCGGGCGGTCAGCACGCGCACCCGGTCCCGCCCCAGGCCCAGGACGCGCGCCAGCTCGTCGCGGACGAGGAACGGCACCTGGGTGCTGCTGCGCACGACGAGCCGGCCGTCCTCGTCGGGCCACCCGACCGCGGCGTGCGTCTCCAGGGCCACGTGCGAGACGCGCTGGGTCCGCCACGTCCCCGACACCGTGACGTCGGCCGCGGCCAGGGCGGCCTCGACGTCGCCGACCCCGCCGTGCAGCTCCGCGACGAGGTTGCGCCGGGGGTCGGCGATGCGCGACGTCGCGGCGTCCTTGTCGCCGTGCACGAGGGGCGCGCCGGGTTCCAGGGCGGCCACGGGGTCCAGCACCGCGGGCAGCACCTCGTACTCCACGACGAGGCGGCGCACCCCCTCCTGCGCGGTCGCCGGGTCGTCGGCGACGACCGCAGCCACCCGCTGGCCGTGGTGCCGCAGCACCGGGTCCAGGACGAGCGTGTCGTCGGGGTCGTCCAGGCGGTTCTCGTGCCGGCCGGTGGAGAACAGGGTGGCGGGGGCGTCCTCGTGGGTCAGGACGAGCCGCACCCCCGGCAGGGCCCGCGCGGCCGCGGTGTCGACGCGCCGGACGCGGGCGTGCGCGTGCGGGCTGCGCAGGACGGCCAGGTGCAGGGTGCCCGGCGGCAGCTCGTCGAGGGTGAAGGGTTCGGTGCCGGTGACGATCCGGCGCGCCGCCGGGGCCGCGACCGTGCGCCCCACGGCCCCCGTCGCGGCGGCCTTGTCCACCGTCGTGCCGGTCACCGCCTCGCGGATCGCGCGGTACCCCGTGCAGCGGCACAGGTTCCCCTTGAGGTGCTCGGCCAGGTCCTCGTGCTGGTCGGGCGTCAGCGCCGAGGCCGTGACGACCATCCCCGCGGTGCAGAACCCGCACTGGAACCCCGCGGCGTCGACGAACCGCTGCTGGACGTCGCTGAGCTCCTCCGGGGTCCCCAGGCCCGCGACCGTCGTCACCTCCCGTCCGCCCGCCCGCAGCGCCGGGTACAGGCAGGAGTGCACCGGGGCCGCGTCGACGAGCACGGTGCACGCGCCGCAGTCCCCGGAGTCGCACCCCTTCTTGACCTCCACGTGCGCGTGCTCGCGCAACAGCGTCCGCAGGCACTGCCCCGGCCGGGGTTCGACCTCGGCCGGGGTCCCGTTCACGGTGAGCTTCACGACGGTCCCCCGCTCAGTTCCCGCGCGACGTCCGCCGCGAACCGCACCGTCGTCGCGCGCCGCCAGTCCGGGGCCCCGTGCACGTCGTCGACCCAGCGACCGGCCACGACCTCCTCGACGTCGGCGGCGACCCGCGCCGGGGCCGGGACCTCGCGGTAGCGCAGCACGTGCGGGCGCGGGGTGGAGGCGGTGACGGCCAGGACGAAACCCCCGCCGGGGTCGCGGCGGCCCACGACGAGGGTCGCCGACCGGCCGAGCCGGGCCAGGGAGGCCCGGCGGAACGCGGTGGTCCCGTGCAGGGCCGCCGCGGGCAGGTGCAGCGAGCGCAGCACCTCCCCCGGGGCCAGGGCGGTCCGCCGGTCCCCCGTCACGAACTCCTCCACCGCCAGCCGCCGCACCCCGCCGTCGGCGGCCCACAGCTCGGCGACCCCGTCGAGGGCGACGGCCAGGGACGTCACCGCACCGGCGGGCAGGGCGGCGCAGACGTTCCCGCCGACCGTCGCCACCGACCGCACCTTGAACGAGGCCAGCAGCGCGCGCACGCACTGCCGCACCAGCGGTCGCGCCCGCCACTCGGACCGGAACGGCACGGACTCCAGCGTCCCCACGGGGCAGGTCGCGGCCAGGTCGATCCCCGCGTCGGAGACGGCGAAGGGTTCCCAGCCCAGCGTCGTGAGGTCGACGAGGGTGCGCAGGTGAGGTTGCGGGACCGAGAACAGCCACGTCCCCCCGGCGACCACGGCCGTCGCCGGGTTCCCGTCGTGGGCGCGCCGCAGCGCGGCGGCGTCGGTGACGGGCAGGAACTCCCGCACGGTGGTCAGGTCCACGCCGGCACCCCTCAGTAGTCGATCCGCGCGGCGCTCGCGAGCCAGGCGTCGAACGGGGCGGGCGAGCCTGCGTTCGGCTGCTGCTGCACGGGCACGGACCACTCGGTGCGCGGGGTGTCGAACACCTCGTAGAAGGCGCGGTCGTCGAACCCGCCGCGCGCGGCGTCGTGCCGGTCGGCGGCGTACAGCACCCGGTCCACCCGGGCCCACAACGACGACGCCAGGCACATGGGGCACGGTTCGCAACTGGAGTACAGCGTCGTCCCCGCCAGGCTGAACGTGCCCAGCGCGGTGCACGCCGCGCGGATCGCCTGGACCTCCGCGTGCGCGGTGGGGTCGTTCTGCGCCGTCACGCGGTTCACCCCCGTCGCCACGACGAACCCGTCGCGGACGACGACGGCGCCGAACGGCCCGCCGCCGGCGGCCACGTTCTCCACGGCCAGCCGGACCGCGTGGTCGAGGTGGTCGGCGTCGGTGCGCCGGGCGGTCAGGTCCACGGCGCTCACCGCTCCCACGCCAGCGGGGCGGCCGGGGCGTCCTCGTCCGCGACGACGGCCTGGATGAGCCCGTAGGGCCGGTCGTCGGCGTGGAACACCTCACCGGCGTTCTCGACGCCGAACCGCTGCAGGTCGTAGAGGAAGTGGTGCTTGTTCGGCGCCGCCAGCCGCACCTCGACGACCCCGGGCACGGACTCCACCGCGGCCCTGCCCATGTGCCACAACGTCTGCTGCAGCGCCAGGGAGTGCACTGTGGCGAACTGCGCGACGAGCACCGCGCGCACCGCGTCGTGGGCGGCGTCGAAGTCGAAACCGTCGGTGAGGCAGGTCGCGTCGTAGCGCCACTGCGCGACCAGCGAGGTGGCCATGACGCGGTCCTGCGCCGGTTCCAGCGTCGTGTACCCGTCGACGAGGAAACCCTCGAACGCGGACCCGGTGGACTTCAGCAGCGTGAGGTCCTTCAGGCCCGCCACGACGTGGGTCTGCCGGTCGGGTCCGTCGCCGGAGACGGTGACCGCCGCGGTCCGCACCTCGCCGCCGGCGCGCACCCACGTGTGGTCGTGCCCGCGGCCGCCGACGACGGCGCGTTCCCAGCGGTAGGAGTCCACGTCGATGCGCGCTCCCGTCACCGGACCGGTCTCCTCGACGAAGTGCCGGGCGAGGTCGAGGGCGTAGGCCTCGACCGCGACGATCCCCTTCGCCATCCCCTGCCCGGCAGGGCCCTCCTTGGCGAACGCGTAGATCGTGTTCTTCTGCGAGTCGGTCGGCAGGACCTTGCCCTGGTCCCCGGACAGGTAGGCGTCGGCGAAGTCCCCGCGCAGCGTCGAGGTGACGTTCAGGTCGACGATCTCGTGCCGCGGGGTGTCGCGCTGGAACCGCACGACGCGGTTCTCCGCCTTCCCGTACTGGTGACCCGCCAGGACGACGGCCATGTTCTCAGCTCCCTCGGTAGGTGGAGTAGGCGAAGGGGGACAGCAGGAGGGGGACGTGCAGGTGCCCCTCCCCGGTGGCGGTGAAGGCGACCACCACCTCGGGGTGGAACGTCTCGCGGCCGGCCGCGGCGAACCACTCCCCCGTGGCGAACCGCACCCGGTACGTCCCCGGAGCCAGGTCCTCGGCGAGGCGGGCCCGGCCGTCGGCGTCCGTCCGGCCGGAGGTGAGGAGTGCCCCGCCGGCGTCCGTCACCGCCAGCCCGACCCCGGAGGCGGGGGTTCCCGTGACGGCGTCCAGGACGTGGGTGGACAGGCTGGTCACGGGGCCTGCTCCAGCAACCGGCGCAACCGCAGGTCGGTGATGGCGGCCAGTTCCCGGCGCAGCACCCGCCGCTCCGTGGCCGGGTCGTTGCCCAGCCGGGCCTGGAGCAGGTCGAGGAGTTCGGCCGCGCTGCGGCCGGAGGCGAACACCAGGTACACGTGGCCGAAGCGCTCCTCGTAGCGGCGGTTCCCCTCGGCCAGGCGGCGCAGCACGTCCTCGTCGGCGGACAGGGCGCCGGCCTGCTCCCGGCGGGAGGTGGCGCTGTCGCTGCGCTCCCCGATGCGCGGGTGCGCGGCGAGAGCGACGTCGACGTCCTCCTCGGGTGTCACCGCGAGTTCGCGGGCCGCGGTCTCCCGCAACGCCTCGACCGATGCGAACGGGCGCGCGGCGGTGACCCGCACGGCCCAGGCGGGGGCGTCGCAGCAGGTGCGCAGGAGTTCCTCGCACCGCGGGGCGTCGAGCGCCTGGAGTTCCGTGAGCTGCACTGTCGTCCCGTCGTCGTGGTTCCGGTGTGCTGTGCTGGCCCCGTGCGCGTGACGGGGGTGGTGCTGGCGGCCGGGGCGGGCCGGCGGATGGGGACGCCCAAGGGGTTGCTGCGCCACCCCGACGGGACGTCGTGGGCCGCGGCGGCCGCCGGTCTGCTGACCGCCGCGGGGTGTGAGCCCGTGCTCGTCACCGTGGGCGCGCAGGCCGACCGCGTCCGCGCCACGCTCCCGCCGGGGGTGCGGGCGGTGGAGGTGCCGGACTGGTCGCGCGGTCCGGGGGCCGGGATGGCCCGGGTGCTGGCCGAGCCCGCGGTCCGGGCCGGTGACGCCGTCCTGCTGCTGCTCGTCGACCTGCCGCACGTCGACCTCGCCGGGGTGCGCACGGTGCTCGCGCACGCCCGCCCCGGTGCCCTCGTGCGGGCGGTGGACCGCGGCCGGCCGGGGCACCCGGTCCTGCTGGGACGCGACCACCTCGACGCCGCCGCCGCGGCCTGCGCGGGCGGTGCCGGGCTGCGGGGGTTCCTGGCCGGGACGGACGTCGTCGCGGTCCCCGTCGCGGGCGCCGTCGACGACGTGGACGTGCCGGGTGACCTGCCGCAGGACCTGCCCTGAACCCGCCGTCACGCGCAGACCCCCGCGACCACGGCGGCGAACTGCTCGTGGTGGATGCGCCCGCGCGTCTCGCGCAAAGGCCGTCCCGTGCCCCCGCCGCGGGCGGCGACGACCTCCGCCGCGATGGACACGGCGGTCTCCTCCGGGGTGCGGGCCCCGAGGTCCAGGCCCACGGGTGAGCGCAGCCGCGCCAGGTCGTCCTCGGTGACACCGACCTCCCGCAACCGCTCCAGCCGGTCCGCGTGGGTGCGGCGCGACCCCATCGCCCCCACGAGCCCCGCCCGGCCGCGCAGGGCGACCTGCAGCAGCGGCACGTCGAACTTCGGGTCGTGGGTCAGGACGGTCAGCACCGTCGAGGCGTCGACGGTGGTCCGCTCCAGGTACCGGTGCGGCCAGTCGACGACGACCTCGTGGGCGTCGGGGAACCGCGCGGCCGTCGCGAACGCCGGGCGGGCGTCGCACAGGGTGACGTGGAACCCGAGGAACGCCGCGAGGCGGGTCAGGGCCGCGGCGACGTCGACGGCTCCGACCACGATCCAGCGCGGGGCGGGGGCGAACACCTCCACCAGCACCTCCAGGTCGTCGGCGCGCTGCCCGCCGTCCGCGCCGAGGCGGACGAGACCGGAGGTCCCGGCGCGCAGCCGGCCGCGGGCCGCGTCGAGGACCGCGGCGTCCAGGCGGGCCGAGCCGAGGGACCCGCTGTGCCGCACCGCGTCCAGCACCACCTGCCGGGCGGGACCGGGGGTCAGCGCGGTGGCGACCGCCACCGGCCGCCGGTCGGCCACGGCCGTCAGCACCTCCCCCAGGACGTCCCCGTCGGCGAGGGCGACGTGCACCTCGATCGTCCCGCCGCACGTCAACCCCGGGGCGAAGGGGTCGTCCCGGGCCGTCCCGTACACGGCCCGCCGGGCCCGGCCGTCGGCCAGCACCTCGCCGGCGAGCTCGTGGACGGCGGACTCCACGCAGCCACCGGAGACGCTGCCGAGGACCTCACCGGGGGTGCCGTCGGGTCCGGCGACCAGGGCCAGGCACGCGCCCACCGCCCGCGGGGCGGACCCGTCGGTGCGCACGACCGCGGCCACGGCCACCCGACGTCCCCGCCGCAGCCGGTCGTGCACCGCACCCAGGACGGCTGCTCCCTCAGCCACGGCCGCGCCCCGATCCGGCCGCCGGGCCCCAGGTCGCGAGCACGAGCGTCTCGACGATGCTGACGAGGGTGTAGAGCAGGATCGAGGTGAACGTGACGACGACGACGATCGACCAGACGAGGTTGTACTGGACCTGGCTGTTGGCCCGGAAGATCTCCGCGCCCATCCCCGTCCCGGAGAACAACCACTCGTAGAGCATCGCTCCGATGACCGCGCCCGGCACCGAGATGCGCAACGCCGCGAACAGGTTCGGCAGCGCGCTGGGGATCGCCACCTTGCGCAGGGCCGTCCACGTCGTACCGCCGTTGACGCGCACGACGTCGACCGCCTGCGGCGAGGCCGACCGCAACCCGGTGGCGACGTTGACGAGCACGGGGAAGAACACGACGACCCCGCCGATGGCGGCCTGCCCGCCGAGGCCGCGTCCGAAGACGATCCCGATGAGCGGGGCCATCGCGACCAGCGGCACCGAACGCAGCAGCATGGCCAGGGGCATGAAGACGAACTCCAGCGGCCGGAACACCGTGAAGGCGGCGGCGACCGCGACGGCGGCCACCACGCCGGTGACGAAACCCGTGACGGAGTCGGTGAGCGTGATGAGCAGGGCGTCCAGGATCGCGGCCCGGTTCTCCGCGGCCCGCGGGGCGCTCGCGAGGTAGGCGTAGACGTCCAGGGGCCGCTTGCCAACGAAGGCGTCCACGTCGAACAGGGCGAGCAGCGCGTACCAGGCGGCGACGAGCACGACGGCCGAGACGACGAGGGTGAGGACGGAGGCGCCGACGCGCCGGCCGACGGCGACGGCCAGGGACGCGCCGCTGCGGTTCTCGTGGACCTCGCCCGCGGGGCGGGCCGGGGCCGGGGCGGTGGTGGCCATCAGAGGTCCCCTCCCTTCACACCGGTCGACGACCACGGGGTCACGAGCCGGGCCAGCAGTCCGATGAGCAGGTACCCGGCGCCGGCGACGGCGCCGCTGAGCAGGGCCAGCCCCCAGATCTGGGCGTACTGCAGGTTCGTCTGAGCAGCGACGATCATGATGCCGAGGCCGGAGTCGACACCGCCGAAGTACTCCCCGAGCACGGCGCCGAGGAACGCGGCCGGCGCGGCCAGCTTGAGGGCGGCGAAGACGTCGGGCAGGGCGGCGATGAGCCGCACCTTGACCAGGGCCGTCCAGCGGCTGCCGCCGTAGGCGTGCACGACGTCGAGGGCGGAACGATCCGCGGCCCGCAGGCCCAGCAGGCACCCGACGACGGAGGTGAAGACGACGCTCATCGCGGCGAGGAACACCGACGTGATGCGCGAGCCCGGCGGGGACACGATGAGGACGATGGGCCCGATCGCCGTCAGCGGGATGCAGTAGGAGATGACGGCGACCTGGTTCGCCGCCCCCTCCAGCGGCGGGACGAGCAGGACGACCACCGCGATGGCGATCGCGACGAGGTTCCCCCACACCCAGCCCTGCGCGGCCGAGGCGGTGGTGATCGAGAGGTTGTCCCAGTAGGTGGCGAACCCGTTCTCCTGGAGCTGCTGCAGCACCGCCCACGGGGTCGGGACGATGCCCCCGGCGGAGGAGAAGACCCCGACCAGGCTCCACGCGGCCACGACGAGCACCGCACCGGTGACGCCTCCGACCCACGGGGGGAGGTCGCGCAGGGACCGTCCTGCGGGCCCGCCGACCGCCGCGGGAGCCATCAGTGGTCCTCCCCTGACCCCTGCGCGCCCACGCGCCCGCCGCCGAAGAGGATCTCCGAGAGCCGGTCGTGGTAGGCGTGGAACTCCGGTGTGCGCATCATCTCCGGTGTCCGCGGCCGCGGCAGGTCGATCTCGACGACCTCCACGACCCGGCCCGGACGGGGGCTCATGACGGCGACGACGTCGGACAGGAAGATCGCCTCCCCGATGCCGTGCGTCACCATGAGCGTCGTGGCCGGCTTCTCGGTCCAAATGCGCAGGAGCTCCACGTTCAGCCGCTGCCGCGTCATGTCGTCCAGGGCCCCGAACGGCTCGTCGAGCAGCATGACGCTGGGCTGCACGACGAGGCAGCGGGCGATGGACACGCGCTGGCGCATCCCGCCGGAGAGCTGGGCCGGCTTGGCCTTCTCGAAACCCGTGAGCCCCACCAGCCCGATGAGGTCCTCGACCAGCCCCGGTTCGGGCCGGACCCCGGCGACCTCCAGGGGCAGCCGGATGTTCTGCGCGACCGTCCGCCAGGGCAGCAGCGCCGAGTCCTGGAAGGCGACGCCCAGCTCGTGCCCGCGTTGCAGTTCCCGGGTGGTCCGGCCGTTGACGAGGGCCTGCCCGTCCGTCGGCGTCTCCAGCCCGGCAAGGATCCGCAGGATCGTCGACTTCCCGCAGCCCGAGGGGCCCAGCAGGGACAGGAACGTGTCCTTGCGGGTGCCCAGGTCGGTCTGCTCCAGGGCCAGCACGCTCTTGCGGCCCAGGTCGAACCGCTTGGTCAGCCCCCGCAGGTTGAAGCCGGTGGCCGCCGCGGGGTGCCGGCCGGGGTCGGTGGTCGCGGCCGGCGGGCCGGGGGCCCGGGTCGTGGACACCGTCAGCGCGGGCGGGGCGGCCAGGTCGGTGGGAGGTTCCTGGGGCACGGGTCAGCCTTCCGGGAGCGGGACGGGGCGGGGCCGGGCGAGGCGTCAGCCGGTGATCAGGTCGGGGTTCTCCTCGTACACCTCCGCCAGCAGGGACAGGTCGAAGAGGTCGTCCGCCGCGATGGTCGTGCCCATCTGGGCCAGGGCCTCGATGTTCTCCCCGATGAGGTCGTCGGTCATCGTGAACAGCCCGTTGGCCCGGGTGTCCTCGGACACGATCAGCTCGTTCTGCGCCTCGGCCTCCTTCGTCTGCTCCTCCAGGTCGAGGTTCTGGTCCTTGCCGTAGGTGGTGACGGCCAGTTCGGCCGCCCCCCGCGGGTCGGCGACGGCGTCGTTCCAGCCACGGATCTCGGCCACGAGGAACGCCTTGAGGAGGTCCCGCTGGTCGTCGACGGTCGACTGCAGGACGGTGAACGTCTCGGCGACGACGGGCAGGCCGTTGTCGGCGAACCCGAGGGTCACCGGGACGATGGGCTGGCCGTCGACCTCGCGGGCGGCGAGCAGGATCGGCTCGTTGGTGAGGTAGGCCATGAACGCGTCGACCTCCCGGGAGACGACGACCGAGGGGTCGTACTGCACCGGGACGATCTCGAAGGAGTCCTTGTCGACGCCGTTGGCCTCGCAGAACCCGTCGAAGATCGTCTCGTTGCCGCCGGTCTGGACGCCGATCCGCTTGCCGGCCAGGTCGGCGACGGTGCGGACGGGCCGGCCCTGCTCCATGGAGACGAGGCAGAACGGGTTCTTCTGGAAGGTCGCCCCGATGATCTTCAACGGTGCCTGCTCGTTGACGATCGCCGGCGCGGTCAGGGTCGGGGCGGACAGGCCGACGTGCGCCTTGCGCGAGAGGACCATGGCCTCGGCCGCCGTCCCGGCGCTGCCGCCGGCCAGGAGGTTGACCGTGGAGAACCCGGCCTCGCCGTAGTAGCCCCGGCTGTCGGCGAAGTACTCCCCCGCGAACTCGATGTTCTTGATCCAGGACAGCTGGACGGTCAGCTCGCCGAAACCCTCGGAGCCGGCCGCCGCCGACCCGGTCGAGGACTCGGCCTCGTCCCCGCCGCAGGCCGCGAGCGTGCCGAGACCGGCCGCACCGAGGAGACCGAGACCGGAGCCGCGCAGGAACGCGCGGCGCTGCAGGGCAGCGGCCCGGCCGGCGGGACGCGGGCGAGGGAGGAGGTTCATGCGCAGCTCCGGGGGTGAGGGACCGTCGAGTCGAGCGGACGGCCGGGGAACGGGTCGACCGCGGCGGGAGGCGGCCTGCCCAGGTACTGAAGCACCCGCGCGCGGCGCTCTCGTCACGTCCGTGTGAACCCCGTGTTACGGGACCCCGGGCGTGTGACGTTCACGTGACCAGGGCCGCGGCGGGCCCCGCAGCGGCGGTGGGCGTGGTCTCATGTGAACCACTCGGTTCAACGGAGGGAGTTCACACCGTGCGCAGGATGCACCTGGGGGTCTTCGAGGTGGCCGCACCGCAGGTCGGCGGCACCCTCTCGTGGTCGCACCCCTACAGCGGTTCCGAACGGCACCGCGAGCAGCAGCACTGGATCGACGTGGCCCAGCTCCTGGAGGCGGCGGGTTTCGACTTCCTGTTCTTCGCCGACGGCTACGGCTACCCCACCGTCGGGGGTGACCTGCCCGCCGCCGCCGCCCGGGGCGGGCTGAACTTCTCCGGCCTGGACCCGATGCTCCTCATCCCGACCCTGGCCCACCACACCTCGCGCCTGGGTTTCGTCGTCACCAGTTCCACCGGGGTCGACCACCCCGTCGCCACGGCCCGCCGGTTCGCGACGCTGGACCACCTCACCGGGGGCCGCGTCGGTTGGAACGTCGTCACCGGGGCTTCGCAGGACACCGTCGCGGCGTTGTTCGGGCACGAGCGGATGACGGCCCACGACACGCGCTACGAGATCGCCCGCGAGTACGTCGACCTCTGCCTGCAGCTGTGGGAGGGCTGCTGGGAGGACGGGGCGCTGGTGGAGGACAAGGCCTCCGGCGTCTTCGCCGACCGAGACCGGCTGCACCGGGTCGAGCACGTGGGCAGGCACTTCCGCTCCTCCGGGTTCTTCACGGTGCCCCCCTCCCCGCAGCGCACCCCGGTGCTGTTCCAGGCCGGGACGTCCACCGCCGGGCGGGAGTTCGCGGCCGGTCAGGCCGAGTGCGTGTTCCTGCAGGGCACGACGGTGCCGCACGCGGCGGCGAACGTCGCCGACATCCGCGCCCGGGCCGCCGCGCACGGCCGTGACCCGGAGTCGGTGAAGGTCCTCGTGGGGGCCACCGTGACCGTCGCCTCGACCCACCGGGAGGCGCTGGCCCGCCGGGCGGAGTTCGAGGCGTTGCAGACCGACGAGGTGGCCGCCGTGATCTACGCGGGCAACACCGGCATCGACCTGACGGCGCTGGACCCGGACCGTCCCCTCTCGCAGGTGCTGGAGGGTGCGGACGGGAGGGTCGGGCAGATGGGACAGAGCAACATCGACCGGTTCCGGCGGCCCGACGGCACCTGGCCCCTCGTCCGGGAGGTCCTGGAGGAGCTGCGGGGCCGCGGGACGCGCGGGTTCACCGTCGTCGGGGACCCCCTGGAGGTGGCCGACCAGCTCGAGGAGCTCATGGACGTCACGGGCGTCGACGGGTTCCTCCTGGAGGCGATCTTCTCCCCCGGCGACCACGCCCTGTTCTGCGACCTCGTGGTCCCGGAGCTGCGGCGCCGCGGGCGGCTGCCCGCCGCGGCCGACCGGGCCCCGGGCACCGGGACGTTGCGCGAACGACTGGGGGCCGAGGCCCCGCGCCTGCCGGGCGACCACCCGGGCAGCCGCTACGCGCGGGAGTCCACCCCGGCCTGATCCAGGGCGCGGGCGCAGAACGCGTCCAGGGCCTGCCCCTGGGCGCGGTCGACGGCCCGCAGGTCCTGGGTGAGGATCAGGGTCATCTGCAACCCGCGCCACACCGCGACGAGTTCGGTGGCCAGCGTCTCGGCGGCCGCGCGCGGCAGGCCCTCGCGGCGCAGCCGGGTGGCGGCCGGCCGGTGCCAGGCCGCCATGTCGCCCATCAGCTCGGAGTAGCCGGGCTGTCGCGTGACCTGTCCGAACACCTCGAAGAACAACCGGAGGAAGGGCAGGTTGCGCGGCGCCGCGATCTCGTCCCACACGGTCTGCAGGTCCTGCCGCAGCGTTCCCGACCCGTGCTCCAGAGCGGACCAGGCGTGCTCGAGACCCGGGAAGTGGTCGCGGGCCACGGCCTGCAGGGCCTCCCCCACGAGCTGCTCCCGGCTGCCGAAGTAGTACAACAGCATCCGGTTGTTCGACCCGGCCGCGCGGGCCAGCCCGCGCAGCGTCGAGGACGTCACCCCGTGGGCGAGCAGGTGCCCGGCCACCAGGTGCAGCAACCGGTCCCGTTCGCTCACCGCGCCAGCGTAACCACAGGAGAGATGCACCGTGCGTGACCTCGCGACCCTGCCCAAGGCCCACCTGCACCTGCACCTGGAGGGGGCGATGCGCCCCGCGACCCTGGCCGAGTTCGCCCGCGAGGCCGGCGAGGCCGCGCCCCCCGTCCGCGGGTACGCGACGTTCCCCGAGTTCGTGCGGATGTACGACGGGGCCGTGGCGTTCATCCGCACCCGCGACCAGCTCGCCCGCGTCGTCCGTGAGGTCGTCCAGGACGCCGCGGCCTCCGGCGCGGTGTGGATCGAGGCCCAGGCCAACCCGATGTTCTACGTCCCGCAGTTCGGCACGCCGCAGGAGGTGACGGAGTTCATGGTCCGCACCGGCCGCGAGGAGGCCGGGCGGCTCGGGGTCGGGTTCGGGCTCATGCTCGTGGCCATCCGGAACCTGCCCCCGGCCGAGGCCGAGGCCCTGGCGCGGCTCGCGGCGGGTTTCGCCGGTCGCGGCGTCGTGTCCTTCGGGCTGGCCGCCGACGAGGCGCTGTTCGGCCCGGCGCCGTTCGAGCGCGCCTTCGCGATCGCCCGCGAGGCCGGTCTGCTCGCGGCCCCGCACGCCGGGGAGCTGCGCGGCCCCGACAGCGTCCGCGAGGCCCTCGACCTGCTCGGCGCCCGGCGGGTCCAGCACGGTGTGCGGGCCGTGGAGGACCCCGAGCTCGTGCGCCGGCTCGCGGACGAGGGGACCGTCCTGGACGTGTGCCCGTCCTCGAACGTCGCGTTGCGGGTCGTCCCGGAGATGGGGGCGCACCCGCTGCCGGCGCTGCTGGAGGCCGGCGTCCGGTGCTCGCTCAACGGCGACGACCCGCTGCTGTTCGGGCCCGGCCTGCTGGAGGAGTACGAGACCGCCCGCACGGCCCTGGGCCTGAGCGACGACCAGCTCGCGGAGGTCGCCCGCGCGTCGCTGGAGGGCGCGGCGGCCCCGGCGGAGTTCGTCGGCGCGCAGCTGGCCGCGGTCGAGGCCTGGCTGGCCGGGCCGGCGGCGTCCGCCCCTGCGCGGGCCGCCGCCCGGGAGTAGGTTCGGCGACCATGCGGATCACGCACTACGGCCACTCGTGCCTGCTCGTGGAGACCGGGGCGGCGCGCGTCCTGCTGGACCCGGGGACGTTCAGCCACGGCTTCGAGGAGCTCGAAGGGCTCGACGCGGTCGTCCTGACCCACGCTCACCCCGACCACGTCGACGTGGAACGGCTGCCGGCGCTGCTGGAGGCCAACGACGGGGCCGTGCTGCGGGCCGAACCGGAGACCGCGGCCTCCCTGCGCGAGTCCGGCATCGAGGCGACCGCGCTGCACGCCGGTGACGCGTTCGACGTCGCCGGGGTGCGCGTGGCCGGCGCGGGGGGCCGGCACGCCGTCATCCACGCCGACGTCCCCCGCATCGGCAACGTCGGCGTGCTCCTCGCGGCCGAGGGCGAGCCGACGCTGTTCCACCCCGGCGACTCCTACGAGGCGGTCCCCGCGGGCGTGGACGTCCTGGCCGTGCCGCTCAACGCGCCGTGGGCGGCGCTGAAGGAGACCGTCGACTTCGTCCGCGCCGTCGGGGCGTCGGCCGGGCTCGTCATCCACGACGGGCTGCTGGCCGCCCCCGGTCACGCGGTCTACGGCAACCAGGTGCGCTCCCTCGGCGGGCTCGACGTGCGCGAGAGCGAGGGGCCGACCCCGCTGGAGTTCTAGGGCGCCCGCGGGGGGGCAGGATGTCCCGGTGCCCGACAGCCCCGTCCTCTTCCTCGCCGACACCGCCCCCGACGGCGCCACGACGTTCACCCGGGCCGACCCGGGGGCGGCGCACGTCCGCGTCGACGACCTCGGGGTGACGCGCGGGGACGGGATCTTCGAGTCGGTGGCCGTCGTGGCCGGGACCCCGCAGAGCCTGCGGCACCACCTCGACCGGTTCACGCGGTCCGCGGCCCTGCTCGACCTGCCGATTCCCGACACCGCGGCCTGGGCCCGGGCCGTCACCGACGCCGCCGCGGCCCACCCGCCGGCCCCGGAACTGCTGGCCAAGCTCGTCCTGACCCGCGGGGTGGAGGGCGGGGACGCCCCGACCGGGTGGGTGCACGTCTTCCCCGCCCCCGACCACGGTCCTCAGCGCACGGCCGGGATCGACGTGCTCGTCCTGGAACGCGCCTACCCCAGCGACGTCGTGACGCGCGCGCCGTGGCTGCTGCAGGGCGCCAAGACGTTGTCCTACGCCCTGAACACCGCCTCGCTGCGGTACGCCCGCAGCCACGGGGCGCACGACGTCGTGTTCGTCTCCAGCGACGGCGACGTCCTGGAGGGCCCGAACTCGACCGTCCTCGCGCGGTTCGCCGACCGGTGGGTCACCCCGCCGCCGGAGCTGGGGATCCTCGACGGCACGACGGCCGGGCGGGCGCTGGCCTGGGCGGCCGGGCGCGGGGACCGCACCGAGGTCGCGCGCCTGAGCGCCGACGACCTGCGGGTGGCCGACGCGGTGTGGCTGCTGTCCAGCGGACGGCTGTCCGCCCCCGTCCGCAGCCTCGACGGCGTCCCCCGCCCGACCGACGCGGCCCTGCAGGCCGAGCTGCTGCACCACCTGCTCACCGTCCACGACTGACGCTGCGTGACCGGCGCGGGCGCGGAGGTGGGGGTCGTTGACGCGAAGCGCCGAACCTAGCGGCCCTTCGCGTCAACGCCCCCCCAGCGGCGAGCCGCGGCGACTACAGCCCGTAGGTCTCCAGCAGGCGGAGCCAGACCTCGCTGACCGTCGGGTAGCTGGGGACGGCGTGCCACAGGCGCTCCAGCGGGACCTCCCCGACGACCGCGATCGTCGCGGCGTGCAGGAGTTCGGCGACGTCCTGGCCGACGAAGGTCACGCCGACGACGACGCGGCGCTGCTCGTCGACGACCATCCGGGCCCTGCCGGTGTACCCGTCGGCGGCCAGGGAGGCACCGGCGACCCCGCCGAGGTCGTAGTCGACGACCTTTACGTCGATCCCGGCCTCGCGGGCCTGCGCGGCGGTGAGCCCGACCTGGGCGACCTCGGGGTCGGTGAACACGACCTGCGGGACGGCGCGGTGGTCGGCGGTGGCGGTGTACTTCGACCACGGCGGGGTCTGGACGGGCCCGGTGGCGCGGGCCGAGATGACGTCGCCGGTGGCGCGGGCGGCGTACTTGCCCTGGTGGGTGAGCGGCGCGCGCCCGGAGACGTCGCCCGTGGCGTACAGCCACGACCCCTCGACCCCGGCGACCAGGCCGGTGTCGTCGACCTCCAGCGCGCCGCCGTCCTGCAGCCCGACGGTCTCCAGCCCGATCCCGGAGGTCGCGGGCCGGCGGCCGGTCGCGACGAGGAACTCGTCGGCCTCCACGACCGAGGAGTCCGACAGCTCCACGCGCACCGCGCCGTCGCGGCTCACGCGGGTGGGTGAGACCCCGAGCCGGACGTCGACCCCGTCGGCGCGCAGGGCCTCGGCCACGAGCTCGCCGGCGAAGTCCTCCTGCCCGCCGAGCAGGCCGCTGCGCGCGAGCAGCGTGACGCTCGACCCGAGCCGGGCCCACGCCTGGGCCAGCTCCACCCCGACGACCCCGCCGCCGAGGACGACGAGCCGGCCGGGGACCTCCCGCGCGCTCGTCGCCTCGCGCGAGGTCCACGGTGAGGCGCCCGCCAGCCCGGGCACGTCGGGCAGCACGGGCACCGACCCGGTCGCGAGGACGACGGCCTGCCGCGCGGTGAGCGCGGTCGTCGTGCCGTCGGTCCCGGTGACCTCGACGCGGCGGGGACCGGTCAGCCGGGCGGTGCCGCGCAGCAGCGTCAGCCCCGCCGAGTCCAGCCACTGCGCCTGGGAGGAGTCGTCCCACCCGCTGGTGAACGAGGTGCGCCGCTGCAGCACCTGCGCCGCGTCGATCCCGCCGGTGACGGCCTGCGCCGCACCGGGCAGGCGTCGCGCCGCGGCCAGGGCGTGCCCGGGCAGCAGCAGGGCCTTGCTGGGCATGCACGCCCAGTAGGAGCACTCACCCCCGACGAGCTCGCTCTCCACGACCACGACGTCCAGCCCGGTGCGGCCCGCGCGGTCGGCGACGTTCTCCCCGACCGCCCCCGCCCCCACGACGACGACGTCCACCTCGCGCGCGGCCTGCCCCGGCCCGTCCTGTCCCGTGCTCACCCCGGCGACGCTACGGCCCCGCCGGTGGTGCGGCGAGTGCGGCGGCGGTGTGGTGTGATCCTCGGGTGGGCCGACGCACGGTGGAGTTCAACGCCTCGCCCCGCCCGACGCTGGGCGTGGAGTGGGAAGTGGTCCTGGTGGACCGCGACTCGCGCGACCTCGCGTCCCGGGCCGCGGAGGTCCTGGAGGCGGTGGACCGGGAGGCGTCACCGACCGGGCCGCGGGTGACGAAGGAACTGCTCCGCAACACCCTGGAGGTCGTCACCGGGGTCTGCGACACCGTGGGCGAGATCGCCGAGGACCTGACGGCGACCCTCGACGCCGTCCGGCGCGTCACCGACCCGCTGGGCCTGGACCTCATGTGCGCGGGCACCCACCCCTTCGCCCGCTGGGACGAGCAGCTCGTCACCCCCGACGACCGCTACGCCGAACTGCTGGAACGCACGCAGTGGTGGGGGCGGCAGATGCTCATCTGGGGCGTGCACGTGCACGTGGGGGTGAACTCGGTCCACAAGGTGCTGCCGATCCTCAACACGTTGCTCAACCACTACCCGCACCTGCAGGCGCTGTCCGCCAGCTCCCCCTACTGGACGGGTTTCGACACCGGGTTCGCGAGCAACCGCGCGCAGGTGTTCCAGCAGCTGCCGACGGCCGGTCTGCCGTTCCAGTTCGGGGGGTGGACGGAGTTCGAGCGGTACGTGGACGACATGTTCGTCACGGGGGTCATCGACGGCCTGTCCGACGTGCGCTGGGACATCCGCCCCTCCCCCGCCATCGGCACGATCGAGGTGCGGGTGTGCGACGGCATCCCCTCGCTGCGCGAGCTGCGCGCCGTCGTGGCCTTCGTCCACGCCCTCGTGGTGCACCTGGACGAGCGGCTCGAGGCCGGTGAGGACCTGCCGACGCTGCCGCCGTGGCACGTGCAGGAGAACAAGTGGCGCGCGGCGCGCTACGGCCTGGACGCCGAGATCATCGTCGACGCCGCCGGCCGCGAGCGCCTCGTCACCGACGACCTCGACGACTGGCTGACCCGGCTGGAACCGGTCGCCCGCCGGCTGGACTGCGCCGAGGACCTGGCCCAGGTCGCGCAGATCCCGCGCCGGGGGGCCAGCTACCAGCGTCAGCGGGCGACGTTCGAGGCCGCGCGTGCGCGGGGCGCGGACAAACCCCTGCACGACGTCGTCGACTCCCTCGTCGCCGAGCTGCGCGAGGGCTGATCCCGCTCAGCGCGGGCCCAGCGCCGCCTCCACCGCGGCCTCGGCGTGCAGCCGGGGCGTGGGGAACACCGGGACGAGGGCGCGCCGAGTGCAGGTCACCCAGCCGTTCATCCACCAGGTCGTCGGCCAGGCGGTGGTGGCCAGGCGGCAGCGGTCAGCGCAGGTCGAACCGGCCGGGGGCGGGTCGGGGGCGGGTCAGGCCAGGACGTCCTGCAGCGTGGTGCTCGACAGCCCGTGCGCGGCCGCCACTTCCGGGCTGAGGAGTTTCCCGGCGTGGGTGGACAGCCCGTGCGCGAGCGCGGCGTCGGCGCCGAGCGCGGCCTTCCACCCGGAGTTCGCGAGCTTGGCGACGTAGGGCAGGGTCGCGTTCGTCAGGGCGTAGGTGGAGGTGTGCGGGACGGCGCCGGGCATGTTCGCGACGCAGTAGAACACCGAGCCGTGGACGGTGAACGTCGGGTCGTCGTGCGTGGTGGGCCGGGAGTCCTCGAAGCAGCCGCCCTGGTCGATGGCGATGTCGACGAGGACGGAGCCCGGGCGCATCTGCGCGACGAGCTCGTTGCTGACGAGCTTGGGGGCGCGGGCCCCGGGGACGAGGACGGCGCCGACGACGAGGTCGGCGCGGCGGACGGCGTGCTGGAGTTCGTAGGAGTTCGAGACGATGGTGCGCACGGCGCCGCCGAACCGGGCGTCGACCTCGCGCAGCTTGGGGATCGACAGGTCCAGGACGGTCACCTCGGCCCCCATGCCGAGGGCGATCTGCGCGGCGTTCTGGCCGGAGACCCCGGCCCCGACGACGACGACGTCGGCACCGCGGACGCCGGGCACACCACCCATGAGGACCCCGCGCCCGCCGGCGGCGCGCATGAGGGAGTACGCACCGACCTGCGGGGCCAGGCGCCCGGCGACCTCGCTCATGGGGGCCAGCAGCGGCAGGGACCGGTCCGGGAGCTGGACGGTCTCGTAGGCGATGGCCGTCGTGCCGGAGGCCAGCAGGGCGTCGGTGCACTCGCGGGAGGCGGCCAGGTGCAGGTAGGTGAACAGGACCTGGCCGCGGCGCAGGCGGTGGTGCTCGGAGGCGATCGGTTCCTTGACCTTGAGCAGGAGGTCGGCCGAGCCCCAGACCTCCTCGACGTCCTCGAGCACCTTGGCCCCGGCGGCCTCGTACTCGGCGTCGGGCAGGGAACTGCCGGCGCCGGCACCGGCCTGGACGAGCACCTCGTGACCGTGCCCGACGAGTTCGTGCACGCCGGCGGGGGTCAGGGCGACGCGGTACTCGCGGTTCTTCACCTCGGTGGGGACGCCGATGCGCATGGTGCTCACTCCTCGTGGACGCGGGCCATCTCCCCCCAGCGTGAACACGGTTCGAGAGCAGGGCAAGGAGACCGCAGGAGATTCGTGTCAAGCTGGGCTCGTGGAAGATCCTTCGACAGCGACCGCCGGTGGTCCGGCCCGGCCGAAGAAGCTGCGCCGGGTCGTGGACCCCGTCGACCGGGAGGTCCTGCACGTGCTGGCCGAGGACGCCCGCACCACCAACGCCGCCCTGGCCCAGCGCGTCGGCATCGCCGCCTCGACCTGTCTGCTGCGGGTGCGCGCCCTGCGCGAGTCGGGGGTCATCCGGGGTTTCCACGCCGACGTGGACCCGGCCGCCCTCGGCCTGGACCTGCAGGCGATGATCGCCGTGAAGCTCGCCGCGCACGCGCGCGGCAGCATGGGGCCCTTCGTGGCGCGGATGCGACGCCGGCCCGAGGTGCTGGACGTGTACTTCGTGGCGGGGGCGGACGACTACCTGCTGCACGTGGCCGTCGAGAGCACCGCCGCCCTGCGCGACTTCGTGGCCGAGCACCTCTCGCGCGCCCCCGACGTCGGGCTCACCGAGACCAGCCTGATCTTCGAGCACACCCGGGCCGCGGGCCGGTCCTGACCCGGCAGGCTCACGACGGGCGGTTCAGGAGAACGCGCGGGCCACCACGGGCAGGGCGACGGTCATGGCCAGGGCGTTGAGGACCATCGCCGCGCTCGACCAGCCGCCGGCCGTGTCCGACTCGGCCAGCGCCCGCGAGGTCCCGATCCCGTGCGAGACCATGCCGATCGCGAAACCGCGGGCGCGCGGGTCCACGACCCGCACGCGGTCCAGCAGCCAGGGCCCGACGGTCGCGCCCAGGACCCCCGAGACGAGCGTGAGCACGACCGCCAGGGTCGTGGCGGCCCCGATGGTCTCCCCCAGGGTCAGGGCCACCGGCGTCGTCACCGACCGGGGCAGCGTCGTCAGCACCAGCGCGTCGGGCGCCCCCGACACCTCCAGCGCGGCCACCGTGACGGCGACGCTGACGGTGCCGGTGACCAGCAGCGTGAGGAGGACGGCCCCGCGGTCGGCCAGCAGCGCCCGGCCGGACCGCAGCAGCGGGAGCGCGAGGGCCACCGTGGCGGGACCGAGCAGGAGCGTCAGCACCGACACCGACGCGAGGTACTCCTCGTAGCCGATGCCCAGGAGCTCCAGGGCGAGGGCCACGAGCACCATCGCCACGAGCACGGGCGCCAGCAGCGCGGGGCGCCCCAGCCGCCGGTGCAGCTCGCTCGCCCCGAGGTAGGCGGCGAGGGTGAGGAACAGCCCGAACCCCGGCGCGTGGACGAGGGCGTTCACGCGGGCGCCCGGCGGCGCAACGCCGCCTGCAGCACCGTGCCGGCGACGACCAGCCCCGCGGCGAAGGACCCCACGACGGCCAGGGCCAGCGGCCCGGCGTTCTGCACCAGCGTCGAGACCTGCGTCAGCGCCCCCACCCCCGGCGGCACGAACAGCAGTTGCAGGTGCTTCAGCAGCGGCGCCCCGGCCGGCTCGACCCGGGCCACCACCCCGCGCCACCGGACCCCCAGGACGAGCAGCACGACGAGGCCGACGACGGCCCCGGGCACGGGCAGCCCGGTGAGGTCGACGAGCACCGTGCCGGCGAGCTGGAGCCCCAGGAGGAGGGCCAGGCCCGTCAGGACGGCGGGGACGGGCGGGACGGGCGAGGCACCCCCGCGGGGCGGTTCGGACTCCGGGACGGGGTTGGCCGGCACCGCCCCAGGGTGCCAGCCCCGGCACGGTGGGCCCCCGGCGCACCGGCCGCGGTCAGCGGTCCGCGCGGCGCATCCGGGCCAGGTCGGCGTTGACCAGCCCCAGCAGCGCCAGGTCCACGACCAGCCCCGCCGTCGCGGCGAACTGCGAGACGGCGAAGAGGAACACCTGGGTCAGCAGCAGCGACGTGAGCACCGAGCGCTGGAACGACTCCACCGCCGCGCGCCGGCCCCGCCGCCGGGCCTGCCACAGACCGGTCGCGGTGAACACGACCGAGGCCCCGGTGCCCACCAGCACCCCGACGACCGCGACCCCGTGCGGGGCCCGGCTCAGCACCAGTCCCACCAGCACGACCAGTGCCCAGGCGGTCTGCGCGAGCAGCAGGACCCCCATGACCGGCAGGGCGTACCGGGAGGAGGACAGCCGGGTGAAGAACTCCCCGACGCGGTGCCAGAGCTCCTCGACCCGGTGCGGCAGGCTCGGTGGGCGCGTCTGCACGTCCTCCAGCAGGCCCCGCACCTGCGCGGCGCCCTGCACGTCCCCGGGCCGGGCCAGGCCGTCCAGGGAGTGCAGGACCTCGGCCCGGCGCCGGGCGGACAGGCGCCCGGCCAGGCCGTCGACCAGGACGTGCGCCGCGTTCGCGACCCGTTCGGCGTCCGAGAGGGGGACGCGGCGACGCCAGAAGTGGGCGCCGACGACGAAACCCGTGAACACCACGTACATGATGGCCGCGGACGGGGCGAAGAAGTAGTCGTTGTCGGACGTGACGAACTTGCCGACCTCGTCGATGAACAACCCGAAACCCACCCCGCCGAGCAGGGCCGCCAGGGGCCGCGGGCCGGGCCCGACGTAGGAGAACTGCAACCCCATCGCCACCAGCATGAGCAGGCCGCCGGGCAGCACGTGCGCGACGTGCAGCCCGGTGTCGCCACCGATCTGCGGGTACCCGGTCAGGGCGAGGTAGAGCCGCGTCAGCAGGATGGTCGAGACCCCCGCCACGACGAACGTCGTCAGGTGCTGGACCGCCTTGGTGCTGCGGACGAGGCGCAGCACCCGCGTCGGGTCGCTCACCCGGTGAACGTCCGCCCGGTGAGGCGTTCGTACGCCTCCACGTAGCGCGACCGCGTCCGCTCGACGACGTCGGCGGGCAGTTCCGGCGGCGCCTCGGGCCCACCGCGGTCCCACCCCGAGTCCGGGGAGGTCAGCCAGTCGCGGACGAACTGCTTGTCGAAACTGGGCTGGGCCCGGCCCGGTTCCCACGTCTCGGCGGGCCAGAACCGCGAGGAGTCCGGCGTCAGGACCTCATCGCCCAGGACCGTCACGCCGCCCGCGCGGCCGAACTCCAGCTTGGTGTCGGCCAGGACGATCCCGCGCTCGCGGGCCACGCCCTCGGCCCGCCGGTACACCGCGAGGGTGAGGTCGCGCAGCTCGGCGGCCGCCTCGGCCCCGACGGTCGTCGCGACGTGCTCGAACGTGACGTTCTCGTCGTGCTCGCCCAGCTCGGCCTTCGTCGCCGGGGTGAACACCGGCTCGTCCAGCCGCGACCCGTCGAGGAGGCCGGGGGGCAGCGCGATCCCGCACACCGAGGAGTTCTGCCGGTACTCCACGAGGCCGGAGCCGGTGAGGTACCCGCGGGCGACGCACTCCACGGGGAACATCTCCAGCCGCCGGCACACCATCGCCCGGCCGGCGACGGCGGCCGGGACGTCGGTGGAGACGACGTGGTGCGGCACGAGGTCGACCAGCTGCTCGAACCACCACAGCGACAGGGCGGTCAGGACCTTGCCCTTGTCCGGGATCGGGGTGGGCAGGACGTGGTCGTAGGCGGAGATGCGGTCGCTGGCGACGACGAGGACCGTCCCGTCCCCGGCCCGGTCCGAACCCTCCGCGGGTTCGTACAGGTCGCGGACCTTCCCGGAGTACCGGTGGGTCCAGCCCGGCAGTTCCACGGCGTTCACGCCCGCACCTCCGCCACGGCCCCGTTCGCGGCGGCCAGGGCGATGTCGCGGCGGAACCGGCCGCCGTCGAGGTCGAGCAGTTCCACGGCCTCGTAGGCGCTGGCGCGCGCGGCGTGCAGGTCGGCGCCGGTCCCCACGACGGACAGCACCCGCCCGCCGGAGCTGACGATGCCCGACCCGTCGGGGGCGGGCGAGGTGCCCGCGTGCAGGACGGCGGCCCCGCCGACGGCCTCGGCCGCCTCCAGCCCGCGCAGCGTGCCGCCGGTGACGGGCGCCTCGGGGTAGCCGGGAGCGGCCAGGACGACGGTGACGGCCGCCTCCTCGCGCCAGCGCAGGTCCGGCTGGGTGTCGAGGGTGCCGGTGGCGCAGGCGGTCAGGACGGTGCTCAGCGGCGTGGCCAGCCGGGCCAGGACGACCTGCGTCTCCGGGTCGCCGAAGCGGGCGTTGAACTCGATGACGCGGGTGCCGCGCGAGGTCAGCGCGAGCCCGCAGTAGAGGACGCCGGAGAACGGCGTCCCGCGGCGGGCCATCTCCACCACGACCGGCCGCGCGACGCGCTCGACGACCTCCTCGGCCAGCCCGGCCGGTGCCCACGGCAGCGGCGAGTAGGCGCCCATGCCGCCGGTGTTGGGGCCCTCGTCACCGTCGAGGGCCCGCTTGAAGTCCTGCGCCGGGGCCAGCGCGACCACCGAGGTGCCGTCGGTCAGGCAGAAGACGCTCACCTCCGGGCCGTCGAGGAACTCCTCCACGACGACCGGCCCGTGGGCCAGGCACGCGCGGGCGTGGGCGAGGGCGGCCTCGCGGTCGGACGTCACGACGACGCCCTTGCCCGCGGCCAGGCCGTCGTCCTTGACGACGTGCGGGGCGCCGAACGCGTCGAGCGCGGCGGCGACCTCCTCCTCCGTGGTGCACAGGTGCGCCATCGCCGTCGGCACCCCGGCCGCGGCCATCACGTCCTTGGCGAAGGCCTTGGACCCCTCCAGCCGGGCCGCCTCCGCCGAGGGCCCGAAGACCGGGACGCCCGCGGCGCGCACCGCGTCGGCGACCCCCGCCACGAGGGGGGCTTCCGGTCCCACGACGACGAGGTCGGCCCCCAGGCGCGTCGCGAGCGCCGCGACCGCCTCGGGGTCGGTCGCGTCGACGGGTTCGACGGGGGCGACGAGCGCGATGCCGGCGTTGCCCGGGGCCGCGACGACGCGATCGACCCCCGGGTCGTCGAGCAGGGCGCGGACGAGGGCGTGCTCACGGGCACCGGAGCCGATGACGAGGACCTCCACGGGCACCGAGGGTAGAGGTTGCCCGGGGCCGACCCGACCGTCCGCCCCGCCGCGCGGGGCGGCGCGGGTGCGGCAGGATCGGTCCGTGCCCCGCACGATCCCCTTCGCGCTCAGCGCCCGCCGCCGGCTCCGCACCGGCTGGCAGCGCTGGCAGGGCTCGTGGTGGCAGATCATGCAGTGCGGGCTGGGGGCGGGCATCGCGTGGTCGCTGGCCCGGGCGCTGTGGGACCAGCGCTACCCCGTCTTCGCCTGCGTCGCCGTCGTCGTGTGCCTGGGTGTGCAGAACAACCAGCGGCTGCGGCGGGTCGGTGAGCTGGGTGTCGGGGTGACCATCGGGGTCCTGTTCGGCACGCTCATCGTGCACCTCGTCGGCCGCGGGCCCCTGCAGATCACGGGGATCGTGGTGGCCGCGATGTTCGTCGCCCGCTTCCTGGACTCCGGCATCCTGCTGGTGAACCAGGCGGCGCTGCAGGCGTGCTTCATCGTCGCCTACCCCCCGATGCCCGGCAGCACCGGCGGGGCGCGCTGGCTGGACGCGATGACGGGCGTCGTCGTCGCCCTCGGGGTGGCGGCCCTGCTGCCGCCGGACCCGCGCCGGGACGTGCGCGGCCGGGCGCGGGCCTACGCCGGGCAGCTCGCGGACCTGCTGGAGGACGCGGCCGGTGCCGTGCGGGCCCGGGACCCCGCGAAGGCCGAGGAGGTGCTGTCCCGCGCCCGCGGCACGCAGAGCGAGCTCGACGGCTGGTCGCAGTCGGTGACCGCCGGGTGGGAGGTGCACCGGCTGTCCCCGCTGCGGCGGCGCGGGCGCAGCGAGATCGTGCAGCAGAGGAAGCTGCAGGCCGGGATGGACCGCGCGACCCGCAACGTGCGCGTCGCGCTGCGCCGGGTGAGCACGGCGTTGAAGTACGACGAGCAGCTGCCGGACTCCCTGGCCGGGGCGCTGGAGCAGCTCGCGGCCGCCGTGCGCTCCACGGGTGAGCCGGCCTACCCCGGGGAGACCCTGCCGCCGTCGGTGGCGGGGCTGCAGGAGCTCGCGGTGACGCTGGGGCCGCGCACGCTGGGGGCGCAGTCGCTGTCGGCGACGGTCGTCGTGGCGCAGCTGCGTTCGACGGTGGTGGACCTGCTGCAGGCCCAGGGCGTCGGGGCGGCCGAGGCGCACCGCCTGCTGCCGCACTGAGCGTCACCGTCGGGGATGGTGCCGGGGGTGGTGTCGGGGATGATGGGGACCATGAACGCTCCCGCCGCGCACTCCCCCGCCGCGATCGAAGCCGCGAACCCCGCCGAGGCCGGTGGCCCGGTCTGCGGGTACGCCCGCGCGATCGCCGTCCTCGTCCTCGCCCTCGGAGTCCTGGGGGCGATCCCGGGGATCACGTCGAACTACTCCCAGCTGGGCTTCTACCACTCCGAGGCCAACCTGTTCGGGCTGTTCCGCACCTCGGCCGTGGTCATCGGCGTGCAGGTGCTGTTCGGCCTGACCGTCCTGTCGTTCTCCGGTTCGCCGCGTCAGGCGCACAAGACCGTCGTCTGGGTGGCCCTGGCCTACCTGGCCGCCGGGCTCGGCGGGGCCGGTCTCGTGGTCAACGCCTCACGCACCGACCTGCCCGTCAACGTCGCGAGCAACTGGCTGCACCTGGCCCTGTTCGTCGTGATCCTCGCCGGTGCGGTGGTGACGCGGAAGAAGCACGTCGAGAAGCTGGGCGTGTTCTGAGAGACTGTTTCAGATGTGGGTATGAGGGTGGGATCCTGCTCGGGTGAGTGGCGTGCAGCGTGAGGCTTACCCGTCGGACTTGAGTAATGCGGAGTGGGAGCTCATCGAGCCACTGCTGCCCAAGCA